>NZ_CEVWNY010000055.1:0-18809 GCF_982384815.1 Desulfitobacterium sp.
TTAAATTTAAAGGAGGAAAGAATTATAATTACTACTAATAATTAATTATCAAATTTTACTTTTAATTATTTTTTAAGGAGTGACTTTTTTTATGAAAAAGAAAATATTAGCACCTTGTTAATTTGTATTCTCTTAATAGTATCCTCGACAAGCTTTGTTTTTGCGGAAAACCTGTCTACTTCTGATTTGGTTAAAACGTCTTTCTCTAGGGATACAGTGATTACTCATGAAAATTTCAATGACGTTTTGAAATACTATGGTCTGGACCCGGGCACCGCTATAAAAGCAAGTGATCTTTCAAAGGCCTCAAAGAAAATTGTCACAGTTGGAGACCTAGAAGATGCACTTAAATATGCTAAGGACTTAGATGAGGCAATGGTTACTAATAAAGAAGCTCTTGGTTCTGGTAATAATCCAGCTAGTACTAATGTAAATGCAGTTATTTTTGCGGAAGGTGTTACAACGATATGGGATACTGTTGCTATGGGTGATATTCTTATAACAAAGAAACCATCCGGATTTTTCTATAGTTATGGAGAAGAGAGATGGTGGACAGGAGCTGCTGGAGCAGACCTTCTTGTAGCATCTGACTCGGGTTTATATGTATATGCAATTACTTATGTTCGTAAATTATCAAATGTATGTTACAATCCAAATAAGCCGGGTTCATATTTACAATTCTCGTATGATGTAGACATTACACGTTATGTTAACGTTCTTGGAGTTTTAGTACCAGTTGGTACAGGTGATGCCTCGGGAACATCTAATTACAATGCGTCTTATATTCCTACTGTGTAATCAAAATTACATTGTAAATAATGAATGACTGACGGTAACAGTATTGGAAAGCCATCCCTTGAAAGATAACAAGGTGATGGCTTTTCTGTCATTCCAGCGTACTATGATCCTATTTGGTTGCAAAGATTCCAACCATTCCCACCTGCTTACAACCATATCTGTGTTACAATCGTGATGAGGTGGAAACTATGTTTGTTAGTCCAATGTTACTTCAGCCACTAGAAGATAAAGATAGACCCGGTCATGTTTGGGAATTCATTAAGAACATAGATACGCAGGAGGCTTATATTAAGCTTAAAATAAACCAACAGGGGTGTGTTTGCATTAGTTTTCACCCTTCAGGTGGACCAAAAACGCTTCCATTCGCCCGGGACAAGGAGGAATAATCATCATGAATAAGTATTGTGATTTTTGTGATTGTGAGCAAGAAACACAAGTGATCAGCAAGAAGGAATCGTTTCCTGTTCGAGTAGAGAAAATAGCAGCACTGTTTCTGATATTCGCGTGTGCTCAATCTGTGGAAATGAACTCTTCGATGAGGAACTAGACACAAATAATATGGAAAGAGTTTATGAAGCCTATCGGAACAAGCACAATTTGCTTTCACCTCTTGAGATAAGACAAATTCGGGAATCCATTGGATCTGGAAGAACGGTCGCCGCACTTTTAGGATGGAGCCAAGCTACCTTCGTGCGTTATGAGGGGGGAGCTATACCTAGTGCGTCTCACCATGAGCAATTACTGCGCCTTAAAAATGACCCTTCTTACCTTAAACACCTCTTTGATCTCAATGGAGACAAACTGAAAGACAGAGAACGGGATAGAATTAGGGTACTGATCAGTAAAGAAGACGTTCCCATTGAACTTAATCCGGTAGATTTTCTTAATAAATTATTTGCCCAATTCTATAATAAAGGGATTACAAATGTAGAATTCGATTTTGAGAAGCTATCTGCCTTGGTTCAAATCTTCGCGGAAACAAATAGGGGACTGGTAAAGACTAAGTTACAAAAACTTCTTTATTATGCTGATAACCTTCATTTTAAGAGGGATGGCTATCCTATTACGGGGCTCGCCTTTATTCACAACCATTTTGGCCCTGTTCCTGTGAATCATGATTTGATTTGCTGGGCCCTTGAAACTGTAGGAGCCATTGAGATGAAGCCTTATGAAGGCTCTTATGAAGGAGAAATTATTATTCCAGCGGAAAAAGGGGATCGAAATTTATTTTCTGAAGAGGAACTAGATGTGATTTTTTCTGTAGCCGGATACTTTAAAGATTTTTCTGCTAGAAGAATATCGGATTTCTCACATAAAGAAAGGGGGTATTTAGAGACTGCGCATAAAGAGATTATACCGTTTAGTTATGCAAGTGATTTGAAACTGAGTTAGGTAAGCGAGAGGCGCTATCCCTTGCGGGAAAACGCCTTAATTTAGTATGTGTGATTTGTAAATAATTTATCGAAGACCAACTACTACGAACATATGCAAAACAGCCACGACCTAATTAAGTACGTGGCTGTCTTTTACATACGAATCACCTATGTATTTATTCAGCTAAGGCAATAGCTTCAATCTCAATGATGGCATCTTTAGGAAGCCGAGCCACTTGAACCGCAGAGCGGGCCGGTGGATTAGCGGAGAAAAAGGTACCATAGACTTCATTCATCGCAGCGAAATCATTCATATCGCGCAGGAACACAACGGTCTTCACCACTTTTCCCATGGAGGATCCGGCGCTTTCCAGAATGTTCTTCACGTTCTCTAGGGATTGTTGGGTTGCTTTACGGATGTCGTTTTCCAATTCTCCGGTGGCCGGATTAAGGGGCAATTGACCTGAAGTAAATATTAGATTCCCTACCTTTGTTCCTTGGGAATAGGGGCCAATGGCCGCAGGGGCTTTGTCAGTGTGTAAAACATTAATAGACATAAGTGAACCTCCTGTTCGAAATGCTCTTAGAGCGAATCCTTAATATTTTAAAAGGACTATATTGATTGATAATGACTTTATTATAACACTAACCGTAAGCAGATATCCTCTTTTTTGGCTATTCTGAAAGCATAAGTTTCACGGCGCATAAGGCAACCAGCGACTTCGCTTTCACTAAAGCAACAAGTGCGAAAGCAGTGCTTTCGTGGCGAAGTCGGGTTTTCTTTATTACAACGCATCATTGTTTATCAAGGAAAGAGACGGAAGCCCAGGGCTCCATTTACAACAGGGTCCCGGGCTTCCGATACTCGGATTTAAATCTATGATTTTATGATATTACTCAATTGGTGCCAGTGACGCCTGGAAGTGACGCAGAATGGGTGGTTCCCAGGTAATTTTATAGCCGCGCTTAATGGTATGAGCTTTCTCTTTGATCTCAATCAAAGCATCGGCCATAATGTCAAGATGAGCTTGAGTGTAGACGCGGCGTGGAATAGCCAAGCGGCTGAATTCAAAGTCTGCCTTTAATTGCTCCCCGGTATCCGGATCGTTACCCAGCATATAGGAACCAATATCGCAAGTACGGATTCCCGCTTCCTTATAAAGCTCGATGCAAAGAACTTGACCAGGATACTCATGGTAAGGAATGTGGGGGAACATAGCAGCAGCATCTACGAACACGCCATGACCGCCAACAGGGGATTGATAGGCAATACCTGCATCATCTAAGCGAGCTGCCAAGTATTCCATTTGACCAATCCGGTAACGGAGATAGTTTTCATCGATTCCCTCGTAGAGACCGATTGCCAATGCTTCCATATCACGGCCGGAAAGACCGCCGTAAGTGAAGAATCCTTCAAAACTAATGCAATTAGCCTTGATCTTTAAGACTAGTGGAGATTCTGCATCTTTAACCCCTAAGAGACCACCCATGTTAACGATGGTGTCTTTTTTCGCAGACATTGTAAAGATATCACCATAGCTGAACATTTCGCGAACGATATCCTTGATGGAAACATCTTTGTATTCTGCTTCATCCCGTTTGATGAAGTGAGCATTTTCCGCATAGCGAGCTGCATCGATGCACATAGGAATACCATATTTTTTAGCGAGAGCAGAAACTTCACGCAGATTTTTCATGGAGACCGGTTGTCCGCCGGCAGAGTTGTTGGTGATGGTCATGACCACCAGGCCAATGTTTTCGGGACCCTTTTCTTTGATAATTGCTTCCATCTTAACAATGTCCATATTCCCTTTAAAGGGAGCACGTTTTGATGGATCTTTTGCTTCCTCTACTACGCAGTCAATGGGTCTGGCACCAGACAAGATGACATGGGCGCGAGTGGTATCAAAAAACATGTTGGAAATTGCAAATTTACCTTCGCTGAGTAATAAGGGGAAGACAACTTTCTCAGCTGCACGACCTTGGTGAACAGGCTGGATATAGCCGTAGCCAAAGATATCCTTACCTGCTTCCAAAAGTTTATAGTAGCTGGAAGCACCTGCATACGCCTCATCGCCTCTCATCACACCGGCCCACTGCTCTTGGCTCATGGCATTGGTTCCGGAATCGGTGAGTAAATCGATGTAGCAATCTTCACCTTTTAAGTTGAAAAGATTGTACTTAGCCTCGGCGATTTTTTCCTCTCTCTCTTCGCGGGTAAGCATCCGTAAGGGTTCTACCACCTTGATGCGGAACGGTTCTGGTACATACTTGATTGCCATAACAAATACCTCCATTTTTTTATTTATACCCCGGTTATCGAAATGATGAGCGGACGGTATTTGGCATAAAGTATTAAATGTGGGTTTGAATGAAGATCTGCCTTAATAACTATGCAAGATTCGTGCCAACTAATTCGTTGAGCTCTTGGTTTTTGCGTTTTTAATCTTAAAGCCAATCCACAGGATAAGAAGCCAAATCGGCAGAACGAAGACGGCCATTTTCATGCTTTCTGTAAATGCCATGAGCACTACGATCATAGCCAGGAAAGCGGCGCAGAAATAGTTGATGAAGGGGTAGAAAGGGGTCTTAAATTCAATTTTATCGGCTTCGCCTTGAGCGATTTTCGCTTTGCGGAATTTTAGATTCGTGACAATAATCATGGTCCAGTTAATAATTCCGGCGATAATCGCTACCGCCATGAGATACATAAAAACTTCGCCAGGGAGTAGATAATTCAGCACAACAGCCACTAAAGTAATAGCCGAGGATACTAATACTCCTGCAACGGGAATCCCTCTTTTGTTCAATTTGGCAAATGCTTTGGGAGCATTACCTTGAGTAGCCAGACTGTAAAGCATACGCCCGTTACTGTAGATACCGCTGTTATACACGGAAAGAGCAGCGGTTAAAACAACGACGTTGAGGATTGTTGCGGCAGCGGGAATCCCGATTTTGGAAAAGATTTGAACGAATGGACTTCCGTCTGCACCCACTTGGTTCCAGGGATAAATAACCATCATTACTGAAAGGGCTCCCACATAGAAGATTAGAATTCTCCACATGACCTGATTAATGGCTTTGGGAATTGATTTTTTGGGATTATCCGCTTCACCAGCGGTGATTCCAATGAGCTCGATTCCACCAAAACTAAACATTACGGGTACTAAAGAGAATATAAGACCGATCATTCCATTCGGAAGAAAACCTCCATGAATCCAAAGATTGCTGAAACCGGTAGCTTTGCCATTGATTCCAGAGAAAATGAGGAATAATCCAAAAACAATCATTCCGAGAATAGCGACGACCTTGATAATAGCGAACCAAAATTCAAATTCACCAAACATACCGACACTGATGAGATTAAGCAGGGTAATGATAACAAGGAATACCAGGGCAGTCATCCAATGTGGGACATCAGGAAACCAATAGTTCACATAGATTCCGACAGCAGTCAATTCAGCCATACTGACGACAATGTAGTTAAACCAATAGTTCCAACCCGAGAGGAATCCGGGAAATTCACCCCAGTACTTATAGGCAAAGTGACTAAAAGATCCGGAAACAGGCTCATCGACGGACATTTCCCCCAACATCCGCATGATGAAAAAGATAACTAATCCACCGATAAGATAGGAAAATGTGATAGCGGGGCCTGCAAGCTGAATCGTTGATGCGGAACCATAAAAGAGACCTGTACCAATTGCTCCACCCAGAGCAATCATTTGGATATGCCGGTTTTTAAGACCTCGGTGCATACCATTTTCATTTGAACTCATAAGATTTCCCCTTCCAAAAAGTTATTTAAGAGATCTCATTTCCGAATAGTGCAAGTTGTATGCCAACTTAGCATATAAAAAAACATTAATATTTTTATAAAATGTTCGATATATTCTTGGTATTAGTCGAATAATGTCTAAAATATGGGAAAAAGATTTTTGGCAAAATAAAAGTGATAAGAAAGGTTGTCAACATTTCTTATCACGCGATAAAAAAACTTATCACTTTTACCTTATTTTTGCTCTTTAATCTTCTCCTTCATCGGCCTTACGAATTCCATAGGCATTGATCTTATTCAGAATCGTCGTATTGGAAACTCCCAATATTTTACCGGCCTTACGGGAAGAACGGTATTTTTTCAATACCTTCAGTAAGACCTGGCGCTCAACTTCGGCGACAATATCTTTTAGAGGCGGCCAAGGTTCAACAAGAGGAATAGAAATCTGATTTGGTACGTTTTCTGAATCAAGTTTAGGTGTTTCAGGAGTTAGATCTGCCCATTCATAAAGGGAGCTGGGGGTTATCAGATAGTCCTGATTTAGATTGATGATTCTCTCCAGCAGATTCTCTAGTTGCCGAACATTCCCTGGCCATTTTTGGGCCATCAGCAACTCTATGCTCTCTTTGGTGAGGTGGACTTCAGGCTTCCCTAGTTTTTTAGCAATTTTTCTGGTCAAAGCCTGGGCAACGAGAGGGATATCTTCGGGTCTCTCCCGTAACGCTGGAATCTGAAGGGGAATAACATTTAAACGATAGTAAAGGTCTTCTCTGAATTGTCCCTTTTTGATCATTTCCTCAAGGTTGCGGTGGGTTGCAGCAATAATACGAACATCTACAGGGATTTCCTTGGCACCACCGACCCGCCGGACTCTTCCTTCTTGCAGAACCCTTAGTAGCCGAACCTGAACATGGGGCGATATTTCTCCAATCTCATCCAGAAAAAGTGTGCCACCATTCGCTTGCTCAAAAAGCCCCTTTTTTCCTCCCTTAGTCGCTCCTGTAAAGGAACCTTCTTCATAGCCGAAAAGTTCACTTTCCAAAAGGGTGTCTGGTAGAGCGGCGCAGTTAATGGGGATGAAGGCTGATTGGGAGCGAGGACTTTCGGCGTGGATTGCTTTGGCGAACAGTTCTTTTCCCGTACCGCTTTCTCCGCGAAGGAGAATGGTAGAAGTACCCCGGGCTACGGTTTTAGCGGTCTCAATAAGATCTTTCATAAGACGACTTTGATATATGATCTGATCAAAGGTTGTTGATTGAGGTTTCCGCTCGACTTTGGAAAGGATTTCTTCCACCTGCCGAAAATCCTTGATGGTCATGACTCCACCAATAATCTGTCCTTTATTATTGAAAATAGGAACACCACTGGTCAGGAAATGAATAAGCTGATGATCCCTGCGGATTTTTCGTTCTTTTAAACTATAGGGGATACCAGTTTTCAGGGTATCAAGGATAGGAGGATCGGGATCAAATAAGTATTCTGCATTTTGGCCGATAGCTTTCTCACGAGTTGTATGAAAGATCTGAGCGGCAACATCGTTGATATGAGTGATTTGGTGTTTAGTATTAATGGCAACAATTCCTTCACTAACAAGGTTAAGAATCGTGTTGAGTTCAAGCGCCCTCTCTTCATAAGGCATGTGGTCGGCTAGGTTTACCGATACTACATCGTGGACGGTCAGAAGATCTTGGATAAGAGCTTCTGATTCCCTCTGAGTAGAGCAGCGAAATTTTATCATCATTTCTTGCCCTTGAGTAACTTCCATCCCGACTTTATCAATATTGTTGGCTTCGAAACGCTGGAAAATGTCATAGCCTAAGCCTGGGCGATCGACGAATTCAATCCGCACAATAAATTCAAGGGAGTTCATGAATGTTCACCTTTCATTTCATCTGATCAACAATTAGGAATTTCCTCAATATTATTCAATATTATAGCATCAACTTTTTTAATCTCCTATAAAGTACCCAATAAAATAAAAAGCTAGCGATTTTTCGCTAGCCTGAGTTAATTATCCCTAAAACTAAAAATTATATTCTAAACAACATCTTTGTATAAGAAGGTAGGGGCCACATTTCGTAATCAATGAGTACTTCCAGTTGGTCAACTACCTGACGCAAATCGTTCATAGCCTTGAAGACCACATCGCGGTAGAAAATTCCTTGTTTATAGGCGTCACCGTGAAGTTGCTTGGCCATGTTGGTGGCTTCTTGAAGGGCCTTGATTTTGTGATTTAACTCCCTCAACAAGGGAGAGATCTCATTCAATAAGGATTTCTGGGCAGAGATATCAGTTTCAGGATCAGCTGCACGAATAGTGTTAATGGAGTTAGCCAGTTCGGTAGAGTAACGCATTACGGCGGGAAGTACTTGTCGCTTTGCGACATCCACCATGGTCAATGCTTCGATGTTAATAGTTTTGGAATATTGTTCAAGATAGATTTCGTAACGGGAGTGGAGTTCCGCGACATTAAACACCCCATGTTTTTGAAAAAGATTTATGGTTTTAGCGCTGACAAAGGCGGAAATAGCTTCTACTGTAGAGGTGATATTGGGTAAGCCACGTTTTTCTGCTTCGTTTATCCAATCAGCAGAATAACCGTTGCCATCGAAAATAATCCGGGAATGATTTACGGCAATTTCCTGAAGGATGGTTTGAAGCTCCTCATGAAAGGCTTCCGCTTTTTCTAAGCGATCAGCAATTTGGGAGAGGACCTCTGCCACGATTGTGTTGATCACTACATTGGGTCCGGCAATGGAGAGTGAAGAGGGAACCATTCGGAACTCGAACTTGTTGCCGGTAAAAGCAAAGGGAGAAGTGCGGTTCCGGTCTGTGGAATCCTTGGGTAAGGAAGGAAGGGTAGTTACACCGATGGTAAGTTGTCCGCCCTGTTTCGAAGTATTTGGTTTGCCGTTTTTAAGTTGCTCAATAATATCGGACAGTTCTTCACCTAGGAAAATGGAGATAATAGCCGGAGGGGCCTCATGTGCTCCTAGACGATGATCATTTCCGGCGTTTGCTGCCGAAGCTCTTAGAAGAACGGCATGATCATCTACGGCTTTCATCACAGCACAGAGAAAGGTCAGGAATTGGGCGTTCTCATGGGGAGTTTTCCCAGGCTCCAATAAATTTGCGCCTTCATCAGTACTTAAGGACCAGTTGTTATGTTTTCCGGATCCATTCACTCCGGCAAAAGGTTTTTCGTGAAGGAGACAAGCAAGGCCATGACGATTAGCAACCTTATGCAAGGTGTCCATGATGATTTGATTATGATCGGTGGCAATATTGGTAGTAGCAAAAATCGGGGCGATTTCATATTGCCCGGGGGCCGCTTCTTTATGTTGGGTTTTAGCGGAGACCCCCAGCTTCCATAATTCCACATTCACTTCTTGCATAAAGGCAGCAACCCGCTCATTGATGATGCCAAAATAATGGTCTTCCATCTCTTGCCCTTTCGGGGGAAGGACACCGAAAAGGGTGCGACCGGTCAACATTAGATCTAAACGTTTTTGATGATATTTTTTTTCGATAAGAAAGAATTCCTGCTCGGCACCTACGGTCGGTGTGACCCGTTTGGCGGTGGTATTACCAAATAGGCGGAGGATACGGAGAGCTTGTTTAGAAAGGGCTTCCATTGAACGGAGGAGGGGAGTTTTTTTGTCCAAAGCTTCCCCTGTATAAGAGCAAAAGGCTGTGGGGATACAGAGGATAACTTGACCCGCATCTTCACGTAAGAAAGCCGGGGAGGTACAATCCCAAGCCGTGTATCCTCTGGCTTCAAAGGTGGAACGGATTCCGCCATTAGGAAAAGAGGATGCATCCGATTCGCCCTTAATAAGCTCCTTACCGGAAAACTCCATAATTACTCTTCCATCATTGGTGGGGGAGATAAAAGAGTCGTGTTTTTCAGCGGTGTACCCGGTCATGGGTTGAAACCAATGGGTATAATGGGTTGCCCCGTTTTCAATCGCCCAATCCTTCATGGCATTGGCGACCACTTCAGCTACTTCCGGTTTAAGTGGAAGTCCTTCGTCAATAGTTTTATGAAGTGCTTTATAGGTATTTTTGGGTAGTTTCGCGCGCATAACCGTATCATTAAAGACGTTTTTACCGAAGATATCCATTTTTTATCCTCCCCTGTCCACTATACAAAAAGGAAAAAAGACACTCAATAGGACTCTCTGCTAGGAAAATCTCTATAGAGCGTCTTAGCTCTCGAATACTCTAACCTATAAAATAGCATGTTTTTTTATAAAATACAAGATAAACGTTGTTGGTTGTTGGTTTGTTATTGACTTTAAAGTTAATGGCTGCTTTACTTGCTTTTCTTTATACCGACAAGCTTTCCAACAATAATTGCCAGTGGTGCCGTAACTACACTAAATAGTGCTCCCATCTTGGCTGCTCCTTGCAGACCTGGGTCGATAAAGGCGACACCGGCCACAAACAGGGCCACCGTAAGTCCCATGGCGGCAATTAATCCTGTAACAAACAGTTCTTTATAGCCCATGCCTTTCGGTAAGGGAAATCCTAGAATTGTAGCTAGGGAACCCATAACGAAGACCCCGATAGTTTTTCCGGCTAATAAAGCAGCAAGAATTAACCAGGACAACAAATTTATTTCGGAGAACTCTACCCCGGCATTGGTTAAGCCGAACAATAGAAGCCCGAAATCCACAAAAGTTTTCCACTCATGTTCAAAGTTTTTTAGAGTGGAGTGATCATTTGGATTGTCTTCAAATAGCCCTGCCTCTTCTCTAGAGGGGTGAGGCAAGAAGGGAACGATAAACACCAGAGCAAGTGCAGGATGAATATGAGCGAGAAAAAGTCCGGCCCAACTTAATAATCCGCCCAAAATAATATAGGGCCAATAGCTTTGGATGTTCTTCTTTTTGAGCATATAGGCGACCAAGATCCCTGCCAGAGTGAGTAATAACCAAAGGGGTGCCACCGGATTGGCAGGGTCGGGGTAAAAGAGGGCAATAATCGTCAGCCCAACACCGTCATCCACAATTGCCAATAGCAGTAAGAAAGACACAGCCGGATGATGTGCTCCAAAGACCATCCTTGCTACCAGCCAAGCCAGTGCAATATCTGTGGCTGTGGGAATACCCCAGCCTCTTGCAAATTCAGGACTGCCTAAGGTGAAATTCAGGACAACAAATAAAAGTGCCGGCCCCAAAACTCCGCCGGCAGTAGCCATTAGGGGATTGATAGCTCTTTTTAGCGGATTCAGACTTCCGCCCGGCAACAAACTTTGGGTGATTTCAACGGCTGCCATAGCAAAAAAGAACACCATGAAAATATCGTTAACAAGAAAATGCAGAGAAATGTTGCCGATTATTTCGTTATGAACGAAATGGTGATAGCTATCTGGGGCTAGATTAGCCCAGGCAAGAGCAATTACGACTCCCAGGATTAGGGGTATTGAAAACTCCTGTAGAAAATTGATAGTCTTGTTGGTTTGTGAACTCAATCTGATCCCTCCTGCTGAAATTAATAAGTCAAAAATTATAACTGTAGTTCCCGATTCTATTAACCGATACCCCCTTTGCGGCTGGTGTTTGTAAAAAAGAATATAAAAAGAGAGTAGTCCAAAAAGGAACTACTCTCCCCTAAGAAGTTCTAAGCGACTTGTAGCCTGGCAATCATAGCCTGTATTCAACAGCCTTAGACCCATAGCTTTAGCGTCCTTTGCTTTCACAAAGTTTGCCCCAACCCTGCAAGAAATATTTTATTGTATAAGCCTTTATAGCTTACCATAAAGCTAAGAGCGAATCAACAATAAAGCCAAGATTATAAGAATTTTGGCTCTTTTATGACATCTATTGCGAAAAAATAGATAAATAATGTATAATCTGCAGAAATAGGATAGATAAAATGGTGCAGAGGGGATAAATGATATGGGTTTTACAATCAGACAGAAGGTGTTTGCAGTCGTCTTATTTGCAGCCTTTGTTCCTACAGCTTTGTTAGGGTTCTTTAGCTATAAAGATGCACATGATGCTTTGAAAAACGGACTTAAGGACTCAGCAGAACAATCGGTAGAGCGTACCAAAGATTCGACTGAGCTATACCTCAAGGGATATGAGCAAAATCTCGCCCGACTCGGTACTGAGGAGGGTATCCTATCTGCAGCCCTTCAGGAAAGCGCAGAAGATGCACTCCGGAGTTTTGAAATCTATAAAAAAAGCAATCCCGATATTCTTAATGTTTATTTGGGAACGGCGGACCAAAGGATGATTGTTTATCCAGCAGCGGAAATTCCTGAAGGCTTTAATCCTACAGCCACAGATTGGTATAAGTTGGCTATAGCTAGTGGAGAGGCCATTTGGACAGAGCCTTATGTAGATACGGCAAGTAAGAAGCTCATCATTTCTGCGGCAATGCCCGTTCAAGATCCGGCTACGAAGAAAGTTGCAGGGGTTGTAGGCGTTGATATCGCTTTGGAGACATTAAGTATTTTGGTTGGGAATATGAAAATTGGTCAAGAAGGCTATGTTATTTTATTAGATCAAAGCGGTAAAATCATGGTTCATCCTGACAGCTCATTGATCGGTCAAGAATTACCTGTGGAAGAGCTGAAGAAAGCCGTGGCCCAAGAAGAAAAGGGATTCGTGGATTACATATATAATGAGGAAGAGCGATTCGGTGTCTTCAGTACCTTTGCGAAGACCCAGTGGAAATTTATTGGTGTAGTAGGTTATCAGGAGGTTAAGGAAGCTACTTCTAAGATTTTAAAAGGTACCGTAATTTATAGTGTGAGTTTTGCAATATTATCAATAATTGTTGGCTTGTTTATCACCAATGGATTTACGAAAGCCTTCAAGTCACTTCTTGAGTATAGTCAAAAAATTGGTTCGGGAGATTTTACCGTTCGGGCGAAATCCTTCTCTCGCGATGAAACGGGCGCGTTGTCTAATACCTTAAATGATATGGTGGCCCGCTTAGCCGGATTAGTGGGCAATATTAAGAGTGTTGCCGAGCAGGTGAATAAGTCAGCCGACGATTTGGCGGCCAGTGCTGAGGAGACCATGGCATCCAGTGAAGAGGTTAATGCAACGGCCGCTCAGATTGCTGTTGGGGCATCTGCTCAAGCTACTCAGGCTGAAAAAGGGACTAAAATGGTTACCCAACTTGCAGTAAAAATCGAAGCCCTTGGCGAGAATACTAAGGAAATGGTCGACTCTTCAAGCGAGGCACAAAAAGCGAATGATCGAGGAGTCCTGTCCGTTGAACAATTGCGGATTAAAACCGAGGAGAGTAAGGTTTCCGTTGATAAGATTAACGAGGTCATCTCCAACCTGGATGAAAAATCAAAAGCTATTGGTATGATTCTATCAGCAATTACCAGTATTGCGGAGCAAACGAATCTTCTAGCTTTGAATGCTTCCATTGAGGCTGCTCGGGCTGGGGAAGCAGGGCGAGGATTTTCCGTTGTTGCTGAGGAAATTCGTAAACTTGCTGAGCAATCTTCCCAATCAGTTGAAGGAATACAAGGTATTGTGGGAGATATCCAACGAGAAAGTCGTCAGGCTGTGGAAGCCATGAAAGATGTAAGAAAGAATTCGGAAGCAACGGCACATTCTGTAGCCGATGTCAATCGTTCCTTTAACGAAATTTCTCAGGCAATGGGGGAAATCAAAGAGAGAATTGCCCACACTACGTCTTTGGCGCAGGAAATGATGAAAGATTCGGATCAAGTGGTCGAAGTGATTCAAAATATTTCTGCGGTAACGGAAGAGACTGCTGCGGCTTCGGAAGAAGTGAGTGCTTCTATGGAGCAAACATCAAGTGCTTTTAGCAAAGTTGCACTGGCAGCTGAGGAACTTGATGGACTCTCAAGGAAATTAAGTGCGGAAATTGCACGCTTTAAAATCTAGGTAAACATTGCATGCCTCTAAATAATGAACTGCTGCAAAGATTAAGCGGTTTATTATTTGGGGGTTTTTTGTTTATTATTGTCGTTAAGGTTGACTGACTAACAAAATTTGCTTATTAACATAGGTTTGGAAGGGTATAGTTTTTACCTATTAGAGGATAATAAATTTGATACTTTTAACCAATAAGGAGGGTTGTATCATGTTTAAACATATCAAAGATATGGAATACACGGTGCGTGTCGATCGTCCCGATCCACGCTTTGCCAATCTTTTGTTGGAACAATTCGGCGGACCCCATGGGGAGTTGAAAGCTGCGATGCAGTATTTCTCCCAAGCTGTCGGGTGTAATGACCCTAAAATACGGGATATGCTGCAAGACATTGCCGCTGAGGAACTGAGCCATTTTGAAATGGTAGGGGAATGCATCTCGATGCTTCTTGGCCCGACTGATAAAGTGTCCCGTGATTTTCCAGCGATCCATATGGCGATCTTAACCGGTGGACCCATCATAACCAATGCTATGGGAATACCCTGGAATGCAGCTTATATCGAAACCACTGGAGATCTGTATTGCGATCTGGCCTCTAATTCAAGTGCAGAATTGCGGGCTAAGCTGATCTATGAAAGACTGCTTCAACAAACCGATGACCCGGGGGTTAAAGATATGGTTCGCTTCTTGCTGAGTCGGGAAGAATCACATAACTTCTCCTTTATGCAGGCCATTGACACAATTAAAGGAAAGTATGTCGATGCTAACTTCCGCGATTCCGAATTCACTAAGAAATACATGAACCTATCGACAGGTATGGGGGATAGCCGTGGGCCTTGGAATCAGGGTAACGGAATTCAATATGAAGAGAATCCCAATGAGAAATATGGGGGGCCCGCTCAATACGGTAAGGATAGAGGAGCGGATTATAAGGATGAAATGGGTCCAGGTTATAATGATCATACTAGGAATAACCCCCAGTTTACTCAAGCAAAGCCTACAACCCCGAATGTACCCGGACAAGAAAAACCGGTGCACTAAACTTAGAAACGGAGGGATTTAAATGGCTTGGCGTGAATCGCGTTTAATGCAGGTGATTTGGACTGTTATACGTGTCTATGTGGGTTGGGAATGGTTTAGTCATGGTATCGATAAGGTATTTGGAGCGAGTTCGGCAGCCTGGGTTGGACCTAAAGCCGGAACAGCAGTGACCGGATTTCTTAACGGTGCTTTGGCAAAGACGGGGGGGCAGCACCCGGATGTACAAGGGTGGTATGCATCATTCATTCAAAATATTGCTTTACCTAATGCCAAAGCTTTCGGATATGCAGTTGCCTGGGGTGAATTGCTTGTAGGTTTGGGACTAATCCTAGGGGCATTTACCTCACTAGCTTTACTTGCGGCTATACTTATGAATATGAGTTACCTTTTGGCGGGAACGATTAGCACCAATCCGGTAATGCTTTTTTGGGAAGGTTTGCTTCTATGGGCCGGAGCGGCAGCATATTACTGGGGTGTAGATCGGGTTTTTCTCCCACGCTGGAAAAAATGGCGATTGTCGAAAGGATAAAGATCTGTTTATTGCATGGATAAAAATGCTCCCCTTGGGGTGTAGGTATTACCTTGAACCTCAGGGGGAGCATTTTGCTTTCAGGGGGTGTCAGGGGGACGGGGGTGTTGACAACTTTTAAAAATGTCATCAACCCCTTTCTCCAGGAATCTAGTCATGTGAGTGCTTGTGAGCGTGGTCGTGGGAATGGTCGTGGGAATGCTCGTGAGCGTGGTCGTGTGAGTGCCCGTGAGCGTGGTCATGTGAGTGCTCGTGAGCGTGGTCGTGTGAGTGCTCGTGAGCGTGGTCGTGTGAGTGCTCGTGAGCGTGGTCGTGTGAGTGCTCGTGAGCGTGGTCATGTGAGTGCTTGTGAGCGTGGTCATGTGAGTGCTTGTGAGCATGGTCGTGTGAGTGCTCGTGAGCGTGGTCGTGGGAATGCTCGTGAGCATGGTCGTGTGAGTGCTCGTGAGCCAGGCCTAGGAGATGGGCTAAGCGATGGTCCTTATCCGGCAGTTCATCAAGCCACCCATCATTAGCATCATTTTTGCTATCGATAGACTTAATATAAGGTTTAATATCTAAGAGGGGTGTACCGTTATAGACATCAATACCGGAAATAAGTATCTCGTTGCCTTCAATTCCTTTCAGCTCTACAACGCTAAAGCCGATAGGATTAGGGCGCCGTGGAGAGCGGCTGGCGAATACTCCCAACTCAACTTCCGGAGCCCAGGGGGGATGAGCCTTCAGGCTCTTCTCTGTAACTTTATCGAGATAGAAAAATACCATTATATATCGGCAAGATAGAAGTTTCTCTAATCCCTCCGTATAGTCCGGGTTGAGACTTATCCAAAACTCTCCGGGAGCATCCTTAATCGCCTGACTGGGAATCGGCAGTGAAGGCAAGTAGGGAGTATGAATGGACCCTATGGCTTCAAATTCAATTTTCATTCACATCAACCTTTCTCAAGCACAATGCGATGATTGAGTAAATTCATATCCTTAATGATGGCACGAATAAACTTTTGTTTACCGTAAATATCCACAAGTTTTAATCCCTCTTCGTGGGGTTCAATAATATCTACTGATTCCATAAAGAGAACTTCCTCAGGGCCATCCTTTAAGTAGGCATTTGCTTCGCACATATCCGTCCCTCCTTTACCTAATAAAAAAGCCATGGAGATCCCGTTAACAGGTTAAGACCTCCATGGTCTTTTTATTTTATATTGATGTTATTATTGTTATTCTCCATCGATTAAAATTTTCCTTCTGAATTCTTACATGTTTCCCTTCTAGTTAGGGAATTTTAATAGATGTATTTAAAAGCTTTTGGAGGTGTAATTCCTATGCCAATGATTCATTTTGACGGTCCGGCACTTACTATGGATCAAAAACGTAGTCTTATTCACGGGATTTCCCAAGCCGCATCCCAAGCAACAGGTTTGCCAATGGCCTCCTTCACAGTCGTCCTGGATGAGCACGATTACAGCAACTTCGGAATCGGTGGTGAGGTTCTGGTCGAAACTGCCTATTGGGATAAATATAAAGAGATCAAAGATTGAGCTCTTACCCAATGATTTAATGATTTGAGATCTATTCAGCTGGTGGAAAGCCCACCAGCTTTAATTTTGCGTACGAAGGCTATTGAAAAAAAACGTTTTATGGGAGATGATTAAGGAAAGTCTAAATTAAGAAGTAGGTGGGGAAATGAGGGAGCTGGAGTCGAAGATTGATAGAAAGACCATTCGTAAATTGATGAGCAGGATATACGTGAAAGATGGTCTCTTATTTTGGCGGGCAGTAGAGGCTTTGGGGAAGGCCTCAGCACTCCTGGAAAAGGAGGAGAAAGGATCTGCCGTGGAGCTTGTCCGCCGTTACTTCTGGTCCTTAAATGAAGAGTCGGGTGGAAACGCTTGGAATGCCTCGGAAGCCATTGGCAGTATTATGTACCATAATCCCAAGGAGTGTGGGCACTTTAACTGGATGTACGCTAACCTGCTCGAAGATGAAAGTCTTCAGGAAGGGGTTTTATGGGGACTTTTCAACCTTTCTCTTAATGCCCCGGCGGTGGTAGATCCACTGGCAGGTGCAGTACGACCTTTTCTCGACGCCCAGGCGGCTAATCTCAGAGGGCTGGCCCTTTGGATCTTTGTCATTATGAAAAACTCTCCGACACAGGAGGACTGGGAAATTCCCCTTGAGATGAGAACAAAGGTTGCTCAAGACTCTGCGGAAATTGAAGTTTACCTTGATGGGAAAATGCACAAATTTCGGATTTCGGAAATCTTGGAAAAAGAGGTCCTGGCTTTCTGTTTTAACGAGTTTAAGCAGGAAGACTTTATCTGGGGAATTACCCTGGTCAGCTCCCAGAAAGGTTTATGTTGGGTTGGTTTAGGAAAACCTGAGGAAGAAGAGGAAGAAATTCAGGTTTGGGCCAAAAAGAAGGCGCCAACGGCAATAATTATTCCTAGAGTGATTCCTAATCAGGCCGCCATCGACCAATTGGCGGAGTATTTTGCGGGTATACGCCAAGAGTTTACAATCCCTTTAGATAATCGCGGAACTCCCTTTCAACAGAGAGTGTGGGAAGAACTGCGTAGAATCCCCTATGGGGAAACCCGTAATTATGGTGAGATTGCGGAGAAGGTTGGTAACCCCAAGGGTCCTCGAGCTGTGGGGATGGCCAACAATAAAAACCCCATAGGTATTATTACCCCCTGTCACCGGGTGGTGGGGAAAAAAGGTGATCTGGTGGGCTATGCTAGTGGACTGGATCATAAGCAGCGGCTTTTAATGTTGGAGTCCGAACATCGAGTGAATTAGGTGATAATACATTTGGCTGTAATAAAGCAAAGGAAAAAACAAGAAGATGCTTAGGGGAGGTGTGATTTTGGAGCAGAGCAGGCTATTTGATGATTTAGCCCATATCGGCATTAAGACAATTGATATGGACAGGGCTATGGCTTTTTATATTGATATTCTGGGTTTTGAACTCCTTGAGAGGATTAAGCCGGGGGATGTGGAGCTTATTTTTCTCAAATTAGGTAACACTGTTATTGAGCTGATTGAAATAAATGACCAACGAAAATTTGCCGACGGAGTAGTCAATCACATTGCCCTGCGGGTTGACGATATATTTAAGGCAGTAACTTGGTTGAAAGAAAACCGGGTGGAATGTCTTAACGAAAAGCCCAGGGAGATGGGGGGAGGTAGGTATAACTTTTTCTTTAGGGGTCCCTCCGGTGAGAAGATTGAACTATTTCAAGGTTGAACGGGACTTCTTTCAGTGATAAATTAAATTGACCATATAAAGCTGGAGGTAAAAACAGCATTGGGTTGCGGGAACATTGAACAGCCAAAGTATAATTGGCAAAATGGGGAGAAGCGTTATTATACTTTAAATCAGCATTTACGGGAAGTATTCGGGGAAAAAGTGTTTAAG
>NZ_CEVWNY010000056.1:0-18568 GCF_982384815.1 Desulfitobacterium sp.
CCGGCTACCTCTTTGGCTCTGTACTCTCTATCGGTAATTTTGATCTCCTTATTATCGTCTCTTCTACTATTCTGATTCTACTAATCCTATCCCTCTTCTATAAAGAATTTGTTTACTATGCTTTTGACCCGGAAATGGCAGAAGTAGCGGGATTGCCCCGTACCCGTTTGCATTATGCCATGTTGGCAATGATTGCTGTAACTGTCGTAGTTGCCTCTCAAACCGTAGGAATTATTCTCGTGACGGCACTTTTAACAATTCCCCCCGCTGCCGCTTTGCAATGGACGCATTCTCTAAAGAGATTGGTAGTTCTCGCCGTTCTTTTCGGCTTAATCAGTGCCACCCTCGGGCTTTATTTCTCTTATTACTTAAATATTGCCTCCGGCGCCAGTATCGCGCTTACGGCAGCAGTTATTTTTTTGGTAAGCTTCTGCTTCTCACCGAAACGGACTCTTCACCGCGGCATGGGTAAAGTAAAAGCTTCCTGAGAAAGGATGAGATTAATGGACTATGACGAAATCATCCAACTCATTCAAGAGAGAGGATATCGTCTTACTTCCGCCCGCAAACAGGTTATTCGTATTTTAACTACCAATCCGGCATTTCTCGGTGCCTATGATATTCACTACTTACTTGAACAGGAAAATACTCGGATTGGCGTTGCCTCCATCTACCGGGTTTTGGATTTGCTTAAAACCCTAGGGTTGTTAAAAGCCGAAGAATTCGGCGCCGGCGGTGAAAAATTCCGCTTGGAGAACAAGGATGAAAAGCATCAACATTCCCATCAATTGATTTGCTCCCAATGTGGCCGTACCGAAGAATGGATGGGGGAATGCCCCATCTCCAATGTCGCCCATAAGCTGGAGCTGGATAGCGGTTTTCAAATCGAGGAGCATTGGTTAAGGTTCTTTGGCCTTTGTCCCCTTTGTAAAAAAGAAGGAAAGCAAACTTAGCTTTCCTCTTTTTCTTATACCTCTTTTATTCTCTGGCTTTCGCGATGCTTTTTCGGGAGACACCATGGTTATGGCATTCAAACAGTACTTTTTTTCCATCGATAATGGTTTCTAAGAAGGTTCCCTTTCCCCACAAACTCTGCAATAATTGCAGAGTTTTTTCTAAATAAACAAGATCCAAGTCAACCCCTTCATGGACATGACTTAAATAAAGACCGCCTTTACCTTCGTAATCTTTTTCCATAATCAGTATACGGGGATGACCTCCATTGACCAGTTGTTTTACCAGGTTATCTCTGACTTTTTCCCATGCCGTATCTGTTACTTGCCAATGAGCACCTACCTTCCGATAGTTAAAAAGATTAAGCTCTTCAATCAGTTCTTGGTTCAAGTAATTACGCACAAAGGAAATATCATTCTCCATTTCCCGAATTTCCAACAAGGTTTCATCATCATGTTCCTTAGCAAGATGTTCCCAAATCTTTACCCCAAGATAGTAAGGATTAAGCTGCAATCGTGAGGGCTGTACCACTTGACTATGCATCACTGCAAAATCCAGGGCTTCTGCGTCGGTTAGGTCTAATTCCCGCATTATTCTTGAGTGCCAGAAAGTTGCCCAGCCTTCGTTAATTATTTTAGTTTCTATTTGTGGATAAAAGTAGAGCGATTCCTCTCTGATCATGCTGATTATATCTCGCTGCCAATCTACAAGGGTTGGTGAATTCGTTACGAGAAATAATAATAGATCTTCTTCCGGCGTCTTATCCTCATTATCCTCTTGGGGTTCAGATTCCCAAAGGTCGGCATACTGAGTATTTAGAGGGATAGTCTTTTTCTTTTCCCCTCCGGGTGTTTGCGGTCCATCCTTATTATCCTTAATTTTTTGTCCCAGATGAGCGCGAAAATCCACATGTTCTTGGATGGCCAGAACTGCATCAAGGGTTTTTTCCACTTTTTCGCGGCCGTATTGCAATTCGTACTCGCGAATCCGCTGAGCATGGGCCTCCATCCTCACTACCATATCCCGAGGCGTTCGTTGAAAGTAACGGTTATTTTTAAAGAAGTCTACATGAGCATAAACATGCCCAATGACCAACTTATTTTGGATCAGGCTATTTCCCTCTAAAAGGAAGGCATAAGCCGGATCGGAATTGATCACAAGTTCATAGATTCGCGTCAGATTAAGATCATATTGCATCTTCATGCGGTAAAATGCCTTGCCAAAACTCCAATGAGTAAAACGTACCGGCATTCCATAAGCCCCAAAAGAATAGATAGCCTCCGCCGGACAGACTTCAAAATGCACCGGGTAAAAATTTAGTCCTAAAGACCTAGCTGCTTTCGCTATCTCTTTCCCATGATAATTTAGTTCGGCAACCTCATAATCCATGGACAACCCCTCCTTTTAGTTTTCTTGCTACCCCAGAGGGGCTCCTCGGTTACGAAAATACTGTTTTCAAAGCCTCATAGACCTCTTGACGATCCCGTATCGTCACCAAGCGGAGGTTGGGGTCGGTAATACGCTTAAGAGTCGACATTAAGGTGCTGGAATAATGGGTTCTCAGAATTTCCCCATAACCGACTATTTGGCTTACATCTACGAGCTTTTGCATTAGATTTAGGGATCGGGTATTGTCTGAACCAATATTATCTCCATCGGTAAAGTGGACAGGATAAATATTATAGTGTTCCGGAGGATAGTCCTTTTCAATGATTTCCAGCGCCAGTTGGTAAACGGAGGAGCAACGGGTGCCGCCACTTTCCCCCCGCGTAAAGAACTCTACTTCCGATACTTCTTTGGCTTCGGTATGATGAGCTAAAAACCGCATTTCCACATTTTCATATTTTTCCCTCAGGAAACGAACCATCCAAAAGAAGAAGGTTCTTGAAATATACTTTTCAAATTGGCCCATGGACCCCGAAGTATCCATCATCGCCAGTATGACTGCGTTGGTCTCATAATTGGGGTGAGTTTCCCAAGTTTTATACCGCAAATCTTCAGGAGTTATCTGCAGCTTCTCAGTATTGCTTCTTAGAGCTTGGCGTTTAATGCTTTCGAGTAAAGTACGTTTTTTATCGATATTAGCCATAAGGCCTTTTTTGCGAATATCCTTAAATTCAGGCTTATCATGGGCAATCAGCGGGCGTTTTTTATCATCCAGGTTAGGGAGCCGCAGCTCTTCAAAAAGGATGGAGGCTAAATCATCATAGGTCACTTCCGCTTCGTATATATCAACTCCAGGCTCTTCCCCTGCTCCCGGGCCGTTGCCCGCCCCTTGCTTACGGGTGCTTTCCCGAGCCAGAATATCACCGCTTTTCATCTTTTTGTTTCCTTGACCGGTATGATTCCGTTTATTGTAGTCAAAGCGAAAGCGGAATTCCTCCAAGGAACGCATGGGTATTTTCAGGCTTTTTTTCCCGTCACTGAGAATAATACCCTCGTCAACGATTAAATCCCCTAATTGCTGTTTGATGGCCTCTTGGACCTTCTCCTTATGACGGGTTTGATCCAAATATCCTTTACGATGGAGACTCCAATCCTCGCGACCGACAATAATATCATCGTTCATGCTGCGCCCTCCCTAGCGATTGAGAAGAGAGCCGACATATTTAACTATTTCGTTAGCACAGATCGGACAATAACCATGCAGAAGGATCAAACGATCCGTTACCTCATTGATACGGCGCAATTGCTCTTGATCCGGATGGGTCACTGAGGTAGTAACTTTGATAATATCCTTAAGATCAGCGAATAATTTCTTTTCAATAGCCTCTCTTAACCGTTCATGGGAAGTATATTGGAAGCTCTTGTTTTTACGTGCATAAATCGAGATTCTGATCAAAATCTCTTCACGGAAGGCCTTTTTTGCATTCTCCGAAACTCCAATCTGTTCCTCAATACTGCGCATCAGCTGCTCATCCGGTTCTAACTCCTCCCCGGTAATCGGATCATAAAGCTTGCTGGAGTTGCAATAAGCTTCCACATTATCCAGATAGTTATTGAGCAAGGATTTGGCAGATTCTTCATAGGCATAAACAAAGGCTTTTTGAACCTCTTTTTTGGCTACCTCATCGTATTCTTTACGGGCAACCGCAATTAGATTGACAAGGTTTTCCCTCTCTTCCTTGGTTATTGAGGTATGCTGGGATAAGCCTTCCTTGAGGGCTCGCAGAATATCCAAGGCATTGATGCAGGATTTATGATCACGTATTAAAGCTGTGGAAATTCGATTGATAACATAGCGAGGGTCAACACCGCTCATCCCTTCCCCTTGTTCTTCCCCCTCGGTCATAATGTCTTTGATATCCTTTTGATTAAAGCCTTCGACATCTTCTCCGGCATAAAGACGCATTTTCTTGACCGGATCCATTCCCTGTTTTTTGGAGGGTTTAAGACGGGAGATAATACTAAAGACTGAGGCGGTCCAGAGACTGTGAGGAGCCAAATGAACCCCCTGCAGATCACTTTGCTGGATGAGCTTCTCATAGATCTTGACTTCTGAGTCAACCCTAAGATTATAAGGCACAGGAATTACGATGATTCTGGATTGGAGAGCCTCATTCTTTTTATTAGCCACGAAAGATTTATACTCATTCTCGTTCGTGTGGGCGATGATCAACTCATCAGCAGAGATTAAAGCAAAACGCCCTGCTTTAAAATTACCTTCTTGGGAAAGGCTCAGAAGGTTCCACAGAAATTTTTCATCACTTTTGAGCATCTCTTGAAATTCCATGAGACCCCGATTGGCCTTGTTTAGCTCGCCATCGAAGCGATAGGCCCGAGGGTCTGATTCTGAGCCGTATTCAGTTATTGTCGAAAAATCGATACTACCCGTTAAATCAGCAATATCCTGTGATTTAGGGTCCGAAGGGGTAAAGGTTCCAATTCCCACCCGTTGTTCTTCGGAAAAGATAATTCTTTTTACGGGAACTTCCTCTACTCTTCCCTGGAATTCCTCCTCTACTCTTAACCGACACACTGGACAGAGGTTACCTTCGATGCGTATTCCATACTTTTGCTCAAATTCCTCTCGCAAAACATTTGGAAGTAGATGAAGAGGATCTTCATGCATTGGGCAACCGTCAATGGCATATACAGCCCCTTCATCAGTTCGAGTATACTCTTCCAGACCCTTTTTGAGCATGGTGACAATTGTAGATTTTCCACCACTGACCGGACCCATTAAGAGGAGGATTCTTTTCCTCACATCCAAACGTTTGGCGGCAGAATGGAAGTATTCCTCTACCAGTCGCTCCAAAGTTTTCTCCATTCCAAACAGCTCTTTATTAAAGAATAGATAGGCTTTATTATTATCTTCTTCCCTAATGCCGGCTTTACGAATCATCTCATAGATACGGGCATGGGCATGCATAGCTAACTTTGGATTTTCAATAACCTTTTGCAGATATTCTGCAAAAGTCCCATTCCATACTAAGGTAGCTTCTTTATCCCGATAGTTTTTAAGCCATTGCACTACTTCCATCGTAGTCCTCCTTTTCCTTGACTTTACCTTCCAAGGCCTAATTCAAATATATGCCCTGAATAAAAATAAGAGACATTTCTTTTGTTAATCCTGGTGAATACATGCTTACAGTAAAGAAAAACGCTTGAGGCAAGCAGGCCCCAAGCGTAGTTTTTTATTTTTTACAAACCTCAGTGAGACTAAATTTATTGCAGTTTTTTCAAGTCACAAGCATCATAAGCATATTCCCCTGAAAGAATATCCAGCCGGACAACTAAATATTCACCTTGTTCATCCTTGTCTAAACGGACTACGGTTCCCATTTTTGAGTTATATGTGATAACTCTATCTCCTTGTTTGAAACAAGATACACGATCCGGGCTACCCGTCTTGGTGAATTCATACTTTGCTAGATACACGACATTTCACCCCCGTAATTTTGTGAAAGTAATATCTTGCTCTTATTCTAACATACTTACTTTGAGAAATCTAGTGCTAAAAAGGGGAATATTCATAAAATTCATAAATATCCCCACAATCCAAAAACATTCACAAATATTGCTTTCCCGTAAATATGCTTTTAAAACTCTATTCCTTGACGGGCTTGGATCCCCAGTTCAAAAGGATGCTTAAGGGGAGCCATCTCAGTTACAAGCTGAGCCTTTTCCATTAAACGGGGGGAAGCGTTACGCCCCGTCATGATCACTTCTACATGTTCCGGTTTAAACTCCAAAAGATTAAGGACATCTTCCTCCGGTATTAGCTCAAACCAGATTGCATTAATGATTTCGTCTAGAATAACTAAATCCCATGTCCCTGAAGCAATAATCTCCTTGGCACGGTCTAAGCCTTTTCGTGCTTCCAGATAATCTTCTTCCTTGGCTTGACCCTTAAAGACCCAGCCGGCTGTGCCGAATTGCTCAATTCGGCATTCCGGCTCCAGACGCTGAAGCCCCCGCAATTCTCCATAGTCCTGACGGCCTTTCATAAATTGAATGATATAGACCTGAAACCCATGTCCAACAGCTCTTAGAGTTAGTCCAAGTGCGGCGGTTGTTTTTCCCTTGCTATTGCCGGTATAAATTTGAACCAAACCTTGCTCTAATCTTTTCATAATTACACCTACTTTAACCATTGTTCTAACTGAGGATGAATATAAGCCACATTCGGGCACTGCATGAGCTCAGGAAATTCTTTTACTATTTGCTGGGTGAAGGGATAAGTAAAAAGAATTTTTATCGCTGATTTCTCGTCGCTGGCCCTTAGCTCAACCTTATCTGGATAGAAATAATAAGTATAACTACTATCTCGCCAGGAGGTTTCCAACTCGCCGCATTTAAATCTAATCATTCCGAATTGTTCTACTTTAATGCTGCCAATACTGGAAAAGGACAGACTGATCTGCCCTGTTTCCAGAGCCACTTGACCTGATTTATGGCGGCAATGCATTAAATGCTCGATAATCAAACGGGCGGCCAAAGATATCTCCTCAAAGATTCGGCGATGGTTTCGTACTTGTTCCGCCCAATCCTCAAAATACGGGACATGTACGGAACGTACCTTATAAATCTTTTTAAGTGATTGTTCAATTTCATAGTTAATATCTTCCAAGCACTCTAAAAGCAACATATCGTCATCTCTCAAGGCTCCACCACCAATCCACTTATGTCGGAACATACCTTTATTCTAACCGAAAACTGGAAAATTTCCTAGTATTCTTCGCAAAATTCAGTTTTTCTTTTGACGAACCTTACGAGATACTCTTTGCACAGCCCGCTCTAATTCAATGGTCCCATAGCCGATATCACGGGCGATTTCGATTGACTGCCAATAACATTGCAGGGCATCAAGATATTGACGTTTGCGCTCGTAATACTCCGCCAGCCGCTGCACGGCATTAAGAGAATGTGCATGATAACCGGTTATCATACGCTTGGATTCCGTACGATAATATTCCCCCTCTTCTTCTTCGCCAAGGGATTCCAAAAGAAAGGCTAGATATTCATAGCAGTCACCTAAACGCAGATCATCCCCTAACTGCTCAAAAATTGCCGCAGCTTGTAAAAAGTGCTTTTTAGCTTGACCATACTCTTCTTTAACGACCATCAATTTCCCTAAGCTCTGCAAGCGCAAAGCTAAACTGCTTTCTTGGTCCTGACAGTATTGGATCGACAACTCGAGATAATACTGGGTTTCATCAAGAGAACCCAGGCCTTGAAGAATCTTGGACATGAAGTAAGTCGATTCACCGGCCTCTTCCCAAAGGTTATTCCTCATCTGTAATACTACTGCCCTTTGTAGCGTAGCATGAGCCTCCTCAAGGTTATGCTGTTCAAATTTCATAAAAGCATAGTATTGAAGTGCACTGATTAAAGAAACCTCTTCCTTGATCAGGGCAAAAACCCGGCAGGAATGTTGGAGGCTCAACAAGGCATTATTTTTATCTCCTTGCCGATAATACACCTCGCCCATTAAAACACATAGTTCCCCTTCTCCTTTTGAGTAGTTATATCGATGACATAGCTCCATTGCCTTTTTATAGGTAATCTGAGCCTCCGCCCAGCGTTCAGAGACCGAGTATACCTGCCCCAAGTCGCTATACAGCATGGCTAGACGCAGAGGTGGTGACTGGGGAGGATATAATTCGATCGCCCGCGTGTACCAAGAAATAGCATTCTCCAAGTTGTTCTTTTCGACTGCTACACTGGCTAAGCCTGCCAAGGCTTCCGACATTCCTTTGTAGTTAGATACCGCCTCACAAATTTGCAAAGCCTCCCGAAACTCTTTCTCTGCGACCTCGTTTTTTCCTAGTTTAACCTGAACAGTTGCTAAGAGCCGCAGCGAAAATGCCTTAACAAGGGGAACCTCCAATTTATGGGCAATCTTCACTGCCCGCTTAAAGTAGTCCTCGGCCCGTATATAATCTGCCTGCCCCATCTTAGCAGTACCTTTTTCCATTAGGGTTCGCCAGATTTCCAAGCTGTAATCTTTCATCTGCATCCCCTCCGTATCATATTCATCATATGCGTAGAAGGGCATTTTGGCGCGAAAACAAGCCCCTGGACGAAATAATATGCAATCTAGACAGAAAGGTCGAAATATGTTAATCTGGAGCCATAGGAGGTGTTAGAATGAACGCATACCGCCCGGCACCATCGTCTAACTGGCTAATTGTCTTAAAGATCATTCTTTTAATTATTGCCCTTTATTTTTCAGCAATTATCCTTAGCCATGTTTTTGGCTGGTTTTTCTCCATCGCTTTTGTGATTATTCGGGTTGCAGTTTATTTTGTCACCAGTATCTTAGTCCTCCATTTCTTTCTTAAACTATTATTTGGATACGACCTCCTTAAATTCATATTCGGAACTCGTTTTAGTCAATAACCTTATTTTAAAACATAAAGCACCCTAGCGGTGCTTTTCTTATTCTTATGAATTTGTACAGCCTTAATTCACATGTTCGGCTCCTCCCCTGAATAACTTTTAGGGAGGAGGGATATTCATGCGATTTATTGTATTCAAAAGGCCATCTTTTCGGAACGTGATCCTATGGGCAATTCTTTTATTTGTGGTATTGGCATATCGCGAAAATGTGGCCACTGTTTTTTCGAGTAAGCTAAAACCCATATATTCCGCTGAGGTCACTACTAATGAGATTGGCATCACCTTCGACATCAGTTGGGGAGAAAAAACCGCTGAACCGATCTTAGATACCTTAAAGGAAAAAGGAATAAAAGCCACCTTCTTCTTGTCCAGCCCCTGGGCTTCCAAACATGAAGAGTTAGTAAAGCGAATGGTTGCCGAAGGTCATGAAATAGCTTCTCACGGAAATCGTCATGTAGACTTAAACACTCTCAGCCCCGGCGAAATCGAACGGGAAATCAAAACTGCTCACGAAGTGCTTGAACAAATGACCGGACAAAAAATCTCTTTGCTCAGGCCTCCCAATGGTGCCTATGATAATAAACTCATCAGCGTCTCCCAAAGACTCGGCTACCAAGTCATCCAGTGGAGTGTCGATTCTTTGGACTGGAAGAGACCGGGACCGGAAGCCGTCGTTAATAATGTTATTAACGGAATTCCTAAAGGCCACGGTGCCGGGCCCGGGGATATAATTCTCTTTCACGCTTCCGATTCGGCGCCTGACACCATTAAGGCACTTCCAATCGTAATTGACCGCTTGAAAGCTAAAAACTATGAATTAGTTCCGGTAGGTCAGCTTCTAAAAAATGCCGCCAAAACCTGGCCCCCGGAAAGCAATCTCGCTCCCTTAGAAAGCGGACCTTCACCATCCACCGGTCAAAACCAAGGACAAAATTAATTGCCACCCCTTGCTTTAGCCAATGCCGGCTCCGCACTAACCCGCTCTTTTGCCTGAGCTAAGGCTATTGACGCATCTTCTTTAACAAATCCGGGCAATCCTAAATCCAAGGCACCTTGCCAATATCCTGCTGCCTTCTGGAATTCGCCACGCTCGTATACTTCTATTCCTAATAGATATTGTCGGCAGGCTTCACCATTAGCGGTTCCCTCTAAAGCCGTTAAGGAATTCTGATAACTTTCACGATCACCAACCACCAAGGCTAACAATGCTTTTTTTACCATTAACTCTTCATCATTTATGACGCCCTTGCCCTCAAGGTGTTGACTGAGTTCTTTAGCCCTCCCCCATTGTCCGGCGGCAAGAGCCAGATCAAATTCCGATTTAACTACTAAGGGGTGCTGAGGTGATAACTGTGAGGCCATCAGCCAAGTCTGCTGGGATTTCTCCGTATCGCCTATAGCCATTAGGCTTCTTGCCAAAATAGTATTCATTAACACTCGTTCCTCCCGGCTAAGGTCGGAAGCATTAACCGCGAAAAGTGTATCCACAGCTTTTTGATGTTCTCCCTGATGGGCTAGAAGCAAACCCTCCGCACATTTTTTCAGTGCTTGGGACTCTAAAGACACTATTACCTTTGCTGCCTCAGGAAGGTTATCTTTAAGCAAATAAAGCTGAAATAACCTGAACCGTCCTTTGTCTTTTTTGGCTTGAACCAACTCTTTCTCTAAATCATCGTACTTTCCGGTATTAAGTTTTAACCATATCTCCCCCTCTTGAATAAGGGGGAGTTTTTTTAATATGCCGGCGTTAGCCTCTATCCAAGCCAATTCTTCGGCTAGACTTTGAAAATCATAGCGTTCGATTGCGCTGCGATAATCTTTGATATGTAGGAAATACGGAACACTTACAACCGAGATGCCGATCAAAAGAATTACGCCAAGGATAATCCTTCCGGCCCGTTTTCTCTTTTGGCTTGCTAATGAAGATCTCCTTCTCCTCAATATTTTCCCCTCGCAATTCTCAAAACTTAATTCAATGTCCTTTCCAGGAAGAAAAACCTTCTCCTACCACTTCCGGAACATCGGAGATGGACAGGAACGCCTTGGGGTCACGGTTACGAATGATCTCTTTAATTTGCGACATTTCCGTACGATTGATTACACAGTATACTACTTCTTTTTCTTCTTTTGAATAAGCACCCATTGCTTTAAAAAGCGTTACTCCCCGTCCCAGTATCTCCATGATATCTTGAGCAACCCCTTGCGGATCTCCGGTGACCACAAGGACGCTTTTAGATGGGTTGAGTCCTTCTTGAACCATATCAATGACCTTAGTAGCAATAAACATGTAGATCATGGCGTACATAGCTCTTTCCGGTCCTAAAACAATTGCCGCGGCGATAAACACCAGCGCATCAATCACCATAAGGATTTGCCCTACACTAAAGGGAGTAGTTCGGCTGAAATAAACAGCAAGAATATCCGTTCCGCCCAAAGAACCCCGGCTACGAAAGATGATCCCCATACCGATACCACTGATAACACCGGCAAATATACAAGCCAATAAAGGATCACCGGTAGGAGTAGGAATTGTGGTGGTCAGGCTTAAAGCCAAGGAAAATGCTCCTACGCCGATAATACTGTAGACTAGGAAGATCCTCCCCACCATTTTCCAGCCCAAAATAAACAGTGGAATATTTATGATAAGCACCATTTTACTTACAGGGAAATTAAACAGGTAATGGGTAATAATAGCAATACCTGTTACTCCTCCATCGGCAATTTTATTGGGTATAATCATCGCATTTATGCTAGCGGCCACGATAAAGGCTCCTAGGATAATAGCGGCAATCCGTTTAAGATGGACCCATGGTACCCGAAGAAAGTTTTCTCTAAAGCTCATCAGCATCCCGTCCTATCATGAAGCATTTTATATATTTTTTGACATAGTATTCTTTCACGGCTAACGCTTCCTATGCTTAAATATTCCATCAAAAATTCGGTATAGTTGCGATCAGAGTAAACCTATTTCATCTATCTCAGCTTAAAGAAACCCTCTTCCGATTATACCCTTTCGGTTAGAGGTTTGACAACTTTCAGCTGAAAAAACAAAAAACACTGCAATCCCTTGCAGTGCCTGACATTCTTATGTGTCATTAGTACAAAATAGATGCACCCTGTTTTGGGCTTAAATCAAGGCTTTAAGGCAAAAAACGACACATCTGAGCCGATGTTTCTAAAATAAGTATATCAGCTATAGAAAATCAGCGGAATCCCGCGTTCCTGCATATAGGAATACGGAATGTTATTTTCGCTTATAAACACAGTAATTGTCTATGGAACCGGATACGCCCGTTCGGATGTGCGAGAATGTCTGGCGGTTTAGGCAAAATTGGAAAAGCCGTACCGATACTGGTGACAGCACGGTACGGCTCCGATATGTTTTTATGGTTAAAATGATATATGAAGGTCTGTTCGCTCCCATGGCATCGTACTGGCATTGCTCCCAAAATGCCCGTAACAGGATACCTTGGAGAAGATAGGCGCTGTCAGCCCGAACTTTTTTATAATTGCAAACGGACGCAAATCAACTGAGTTCAATACCGCGTTATACAACTCGTTTCTTTTAACTTTTTCAGTGCCTAACGTATCAAGCCACAGAGCAATAGGCTCCGACAGGCCGATTGCATAGCTTAGTTGCACTTCGCATCTGTCTGCCAATTCTGCCGCGACAATATTTTTTGCGATATATCGTGCCATATATGCTCCGCTCCGGTCTACCTTTGTGGCGTCCTTTCCGGAAAAAGAGCCGCCGCCATGTCTTGCATATCCGCCGTAGGTATCCACGATCAGTTTTCTGCCGGTCAACCCGGAATCCCCTGCCGGTCCGCCGATTACAAACCGGCCTGTGGGATTGATGAAGAACTGTGTGTTCTTGTCCACCATTCCGGACGGAAGCGTCGGATAGATCACATGACTGATAATATCGGAACGCAGCGTTTTGATGTTTATGTCCTCGCTGTGCTGACTGGATATGATGATATCCGCGATACGTCTTGGTTCGCCGTCTTCGTATTCAACCGTAACCTGTGTTTTCCCATCTGGGAGCAAATAAGGAAGTTCACTGTTTCTGCGAACCTGTTCCAGACGTTTGGCAAGCGCGTGAGCCAGTTCAATGGGCATCGGCATAAGGCAGTCTGTTTCCCGGCAGGCATATCCGAACATCATTCCCTGATCTCCCGCACCGCTGTTAAGCAGCTCGCTTTCAGTCCGGCGTCTGATCCCCCGGGCAATATCGGGAGACTGTTCATGCAGGTCGACCCGGATTTCACAGTTCACAGCATCAAAGCCGCGTCTCGGATATGTGTATCCGATTTCTTCTATTACTTGCCGCGCAACGGATTGATAGTCGACTTTTGCCTCAGATGTAACTTCACCAAAAATATGTACTTGGTTCATTGCGCAAGTAACTTCACAAGCTACCCTGGAATCTGGATCCTGATTCAGCAGGTTGTCCAGAATCCTGTCCGCGATTTGATCGCAGATTTTGTCGGGATGCCCGCACGTAACCGATTCAGAGGTAAAAAAAGTTTTCAAGACAGATGCCCCCTCATGATTTTTTGCTCATTTTGCCTGTAAGGATGACGCCCCTCTTGTTCGGCAGGGAGTCCCAGATCTGAGCGGCGACCGGAGCCCAGTTTTCGGCTGCGTGTATGCATTTATTGCAGTAATCACAGGCATCTTCCGGTTTCATCATATCCGTGGAATGTGCGCCGGACACCTCGACGATCCCCGTCAGCTGGCCGGAATTATCCAGCACAGGACAGGGACGGAGCATGTTTTCATTAAACGGCTGTCTCACTCTGTATTCCATGAACAGAGGCGAACGATACGCATCGAGCAGCGTCTTTTCCTTGATATTGGAATCCGAGTAGTGGACAAAAGCGCAGGGCTCGACATCGCCGTTTGCGTTGATATGCATATACCCGCGCCCGCCCGCGATGCAGCCGCCTACTGCGTCGCCGTCGTTCCAGAAGTCCATGGTGAAAATCGGCTTTGTCTTGCGGAATTTTTGTATTTGCTCATACATAAACTTCCGCTGCTCGGCAGATGCCAACAGTTCGGGAACCGCGTCCGCGCCGATAGGCATATAAGTAAAGAACCAGGCAAATTTCACGCCCATTTCGATCATGAAATCAAAATATTCCTCGCTGCCTATTACCTCCGTATTTTTACTGGTATAGCAGCAGGAAACGCCAAACAGCAGCTTTCTCTCCTTCAGACGTTTCATGGCTTCCATGACTTTACTGTAGGTGCCATGGCCACGGCGGTCATCGGTGGCCTCTTCAAAACCTTCAATGCTGATTGCAGGTACAAAATTTTTAACGCGCAGCATTTCATCGGCAAAGGTGTCATCTATCAGGGTGCCGTTTGTAAAGGCAAGAAAAGCGCAGTCGCTGTGTTTTTCGCACAGCCTGATGATATCCGCCTTGCGAACGAGTGGTTCGCCGCCGGAGTATATATAGACATACGTGCCGAGCTCCTTGCCCTGGCCGATGATATCGTCCAGCTGTTCGAAGGTCAGATTCAGCTTGTTCCCGTATTCGGCCGCCCAACAGCCGGTGCAGTGCAGATTACAGGCGGAGGTAGGGTCCATCAGAATAGCCCATGGAATATTGCATTGATATTTATCCTGAAGCTTGGTGGAAAGAGGCGTACCGATCATCGTACCTTTGACTCCCACACTCTCGACCAAAGCTCTGCGCTGTCCGTCATCAACGTCTGTCCAAATGCTTTTGACCAGCTTTGACCAATTGTTATTGGGATCGCTGATGGCTTTTTTGATTCCGCGAATCTGATCCGTCACACCATTATCCTTGTCGTACTTTTCAAACCAGTCCAAAACCTTGGGTATATTCTTGTCCGGGTCCTTGTCCAAATAGCCGAAAAGCTGCTTCATTGCAAAATCTTTCATTTTGTCCGAGACATTCATGGTTTTGTCCTCCTCATTTGCCTCTATGGCCTTTTGACAGTATCTTAACAATTGATTGATTACTATACCACTGTGAAAAAAAGCAGTTTCTCCCAATTTAGGAGAAACTGCTTAAATTCTATAAATTTAGTATAAATCTCCCGATTTCTACTAAACTGCTATTATGTGCCGCATACGATTACTGTCTATCTGGGCATTCTTCAATTGCCTGACGGATAAATCCTTTGAATAACACGCTGAGCCTGTCTACAGATTTATCAATATCAAAGCTCATGCGGTTCCAGATATACTTCAGGAAGAAGCCCAGGAGTGCATACCGGTAAAAGTCTGCGATGTCCCTGAGCCATTCTTCAGGGACCCGCCGTCCAGCCGCTTCCCGGCAAACGATTTTATAAATACCTTCGTCTGTGGATTCAAATATGTACCGTTCCAGCCGGTCTCTGGATAATGAATTCAAAACATTCTCAACAATTGTCTGATTTTCCTTCACGTAGTTTAATATTGCTTTCACAATATCCTGCCAGGTTTCTTTCTGTGAGGAATTATTGACGAACTGTTCCTTTTCTTCCTGCAGCCACGTGTCAAGCAAATCATAGATATCTCTGAAATGGTAATAGAATGTATTCGAACTGATTCCGCACTTCGCAATAATACTCGTAACAGTGATTTTATCGAAAGAAGTATCTTCAAGCATCTCACGAAATGCTTGAATGATAGCTTTCTGTGTGAAATTAGCCATATCCGCACCTCACTTGGGCCTGAAAATCATGCATCTTCTGTCAAATCTTTTCTTTCAATAATAAAAAACGCTGATATTTACATCGCATTGAATTTTGTGCAAATATAATTTATATGTATAATTTAGCACATACATTACCATTATACAATGGAAAAAGACAGCGTTGGTTTGAAATCCTCGTCCAGCACGGTGGCTTTCAAAAGTGGCGACACTATCATTTTCAGTTTATATGCTTACAGGTAGATGGTACGATCGTCTATTCTCAATCGGACGCTCGGATGTGCGAGTTCAAATACACTCATAAGATAAAACAGCCATAATGATATCTTCAAAATGCGCACCAATTTCTACGGCCAAAATCAGTGCAAAAAGCCCTGAGAAAGCTTGATGTCCTGCGGTTTTATCCGCAGGACGTCGTTGGTAAGTAATCCTCTGGTATGCCCGGCAGGATTTGAACCTGCGACACATAAAGGAGTGTTAATTTCTGCCCTGATTGTTATATCCAACGCCTCTGGATAGATGATAAAGGATCAATTGGTTTAAGCTACTCAAGAAAAACAAAAAACACTGCAATCCCTTGCAGTGCCTGACATTCTTCTGGTGCGCCCGGCAGGATTTGAACCTGCGACCTCCGGCCTCGGAAACCGTCACTCTATCCCCTGAGCTACGAGCGCATAAATACAACCGCTTTATTACTTTACTAAAATAGCTTGTCTTTGTCAAGCCAAATTAAGAAATCAAAAAATTCCTAAATTTGCATTTGAAATTTACTTAATATAAAATAATCAACTTCCTCCCAGAAGCTTTTGAACTACCTGGTATATTTCCTCATGTATTTCCTGGATGGATTTTAGTCTTCCATCTATAACACAATCAATATTAGTCCAATTCTCATGAATCCGCACTTTTTGGGCATTTTCATAGGATTCTTGGAGATAAGCTAAATCCTTTTCGTGAATATCCTGCTTGGATACCGATGATTTATCCTCCCGATTGGCAATAAAATCGAGGCTAAAGCCTAGGGGCATATTGAGATAAACAACCAGATCCGGTTGAGGTAAACCCATTAAACGATATTCAAAATCCTTTAGCCATTCAAGATAATTCACCCATTCGCCATTATCTTTGATCTTAACGGCTTGATGAATCATATTCGAGGTGGTGTAGCGGTCGGAAAGAACTAGTCCCCCTTGAGAATAAAAATCCCCCCACAGGGTTTTAAAAGATGCATAACGATCTACAGCATAAAAAGTGGAGGCAGCATAGGGATTAACCGCATTCGGGTCTGTACCAAACTCTCCGCCTAAATACATCTTAACTAATGATGAAGAAGGGCTTAAATAATTAGGAAACTCTACTTTTTGGACTTTAGACCCCTCACTAGTTAGTCGTTGCCAAAGCTTGTTGGTCTGAGTAGCCTTGCCACTGCCATCCCCGCCCTCGATAATAATCAGTTTTCCCATACTTTGATCCCATCCTCCATATTAGTCTTCGGTAAGAGGCTGTCCATTATTTTAGTATTAATCCCTAAAATACTGCCACCATTAGTATACTTCAGATCTAAGAGTTTTTAAGCTCTTTATAGTATAGCGATGAACTACGCTTAAACCTTAACGAAGGGCCGCCGAAATTCGGCGGCCCTGCTCGAGAAAACCAACTTTAAATCAGAGGTCTTTACTCCACAATGTCAGCATACTGGAAGTACCAGTAGCCGTAAGGAGAGTGCCAGGAACCAGTGATTTTGGGGCTTTGCAGATAGAACTCGTTGTAGTAAGCAACTGGTACAACAGCTGCATCAGCCATTAAGAGATCTTCAGCCTGATGCAAGTAACCGGAGCGTGTCTTGGGATCGACTTCTGCAGCAGCTTTATTCATCAGCGCATCATACTCAGCGCTCTTATACTTAGCATTGTTGTTGCCATTGGTGCTATACAGTAGGTCAAGCATATTGGAAGCGTCATTGTAGTCAAACAACCAACCATCACGGGCACTTTGATAATCACCGGCGCGGCGCTGAGGAGTGAAGCTGGCCCACTCGACTACTTCCACGTTAAGAGTGACACCCAGTTCCTTCCAGGCTTGTTGCAGGTATTGGGCAACCACTTTGTGATAACCGGAATCGTTAATGGAATAAGTGATAACCGGGAAACCCTTACCATCGGGATAACCTGCCTCAGCCATAAGTTGCTTTGCTTTAGCCAGATTGCCTTGGTAATCATTAACATCAATATATGGCTTGCCGCCGTTAGCATTCTCCATGAAGCTGCTGCCGTCCCAGTCGGCTACGCCGGTGCCGATGAAATTGGGTGCGGCAGTATATGTGCCTTGCATCAGGGTTTCAGCCACATATTTGCGGTCGATGGCCAAGCTAAGAGCTTTGCGGACGCGAGGATCCGAAAATTGGGGTAATTTATTGTTTAAGTCAAGATAATAGGTGCCGAGAAGGGGGTCGATGTGGAACTCTTTATTGTCACGCAGCGAGGGAATCTCAGCAGTCGGCACATCCTTGATCATCATAGCCTCGCCGGTCTTATAGGCCGCATAGGCAGCATTAGAATCCTCGATCAGCAGCAGCTTGATGGAATCAAGTTTGATAGAATCAGGATCGCGGTAATTAGGATTTTTTGTGAAAAGGATATAGGAGCTGGGCACCCATTCAGAGATTTTGAAGGGGCCATTGCCGATATAGCTTTCGGGTTTGGTTGCCCAGGCATCACCGTTCTTTTCAATGGTAGCCTGTTGTACAGGGCTCAGTGCCGCGAAAGCGGCCAGCTTATCGAAGTATGCGCAGGGATTTGCCAGTTCAACCACGAAAGTTTTGTCATCAGGTGCTGAAACGGCCAGCGCATCGGGGTCACCGGCGGCAGCTTTATCAAAGCCTTTTACCATTCCCAACATGGTTTCACCGTATGGAGCAGCTGTAGCAGGATCTGCCACCCGCTTCCAGCTGTAGACAAAGTCCTTGGCAGTCAGGGGGGATCCGTCAGACCATTTAAGTCCTTCACGGAGATAGAAGGTCCAGGTCAGGCCATCTTCACTGGTCTTCCAATCCTCTGCGGCACCAGGGATGATCTTGTTGTCTTTGTCCACATTAAGCA
>NZ_CEVWNY010000057.1:0-18401 GCF_982384815.1 Desulfitobacterium sp.
TGAAACAACCTTCCCTCGATATTTTATTAAGTAAAGTGGATAGCAAGTATACCCTAGTACTGGCGGCTGCCAAACGAGCTCGTACCCTTATGGAGGATCCGGATTTTGAGGTGAACCATAGTGGTGTTAAGCCTGTTAGCATTGCCTTTGATGAAATCGCTAAAGGAAAATATCATTTTGAGTTGACCCGAGAAGGAATTAAGTAATGTTGCGGGATAAAAAGATCTTAGTAGGAATCAGCGGTGGGATTGCTGCCTATAAAGCAGCCGACGTAGTAAGTCGTCTTCGTAAGCAAGGTGCTACCGTGTATGTGGCTATGACTAAGGGGGCAACAGAGTTCATCGCCCCCTTGACCCTCAGGACCCTGTCCGGGAACCCTGTCTATGTGGAGATGTTCGAAGAGCCCAAAGTATGGAATGTCGAGCACATTGCTCTAGCAGAAGCTGTTGATGCAGTACTGGTCGCCCCGGCTACAGCTAATTTGTTAGCCAAAACGGCTGCGGGTATCGCCGATGACTTCCTTTCTACGGTTTTGCTGGCTACTAAGGCACCGATTTTTGCAGCTCCGGCCATGAATCACAATATGTATCACCATCCCGCCACTCAGGAAAACTTGAAGTTATTAAGGCAACGCTCCGTGCAAATTATCGGTCCGGCAACGGGCTTTCAGGCCTGCGGAACCGATGGGGACGGTAGGATGAGCGAGCCACAAGAGCTAGTGGAAGCACTGGTAGGCTTTTTTTCCTTTTCGGGACTTCTTATGGGCAAGAGGGCTTTGGTCACAGCGGGCGGGACTCAAGAACCCCTTGATCCGGTTCGCTATTTAGGCAATCGTTCTTCGGGGAAGATGGGGTTTGCTATTGCTGAGGCTTTAAGGGAGGCTGGAGCGGAAACAGTTCTTGTCACTGCTCCATCTGAATTACCGACACCGAGCGGTGTAAAGCGTGTAGATATTATAACCGCTCAGGAAATGTACGATAGCGTTATGAGTGAGTTTGACAATGTAGATGTCGTCATCAAAGCAGCAGCGGTTGCCGATTATCGTCCAAAAGCGAGTGCTGAACAGAAGATAAAAAAGGATGGTACAAGCCTTACCCTCGAGCTTGTACCTAATCCTGATATCCTTGCCGAATTAGGTAAAATAAAAAACAGACAGCTATTAATAGGATTTGCTGCGGAGACTGAAAAGCTTTATGAACATGCTCAGGCCAAGATGCTACGCAAGAATGTGGACATGCTGGTGGCTAATGATGTGACGAAGCCGGGTGCCGGCTTTGGCAGTCCTACCAATATTGTAACCTTCCTCTTCCCTGATGGAAGAAGAATAGATCTGCCGCAAATGAGCAAGCTTGCAGTAGCAAGAAGATTGGTACAAGAAATTGTTAAGATAATCAAGGAAAAGGAGTGATTAAGTTGGTAAGAAAATTGTTTACTTCCGAGTCGGTCACGGAAGGACATCCCGATAAAATTTGTGACCAGATCTCCGATGCCATATTGGATGCCATTTTTGCCAAAGACCCGAATGCTCGTGTAGCCTGTGAAACTTCCGTAACCACAGGTTTGGTCTTAGTCAGTGGTGAGATTACTACCAATTGTTATGTGGATATCCCCAGTACAGTGCGGCAGGCTATCCGTGAAATCGGCTATACTCGTGCGAAGTATGGCTTCGATGCAGACACCTGCGCCGTTCTCACCTCCATCGGTGAGCAATCTGCAGATATTGCTTTAGGTGTGGATAAGGCCTTGGAAGCTAAAAACGGAGAGATGAGCGATGAGGAGATCGAAGCGATTGGGGCCGGGGACCAAGGGATGATGTTTGGTTACGCCACCAATGAAACGGAAAGCTACATGCCTCTCCCCATCGATTTAGCTCACCGTTTGGCGCGCCGCTTAAGTCAAGTTCGTAAGTCCGATCTTTTAGACTATCTCCGTCCCGATGGCAAAACTCAGGTCACTGTGGAGTATGAAGATAATCGCCCGGTACGGGTTGATACGATCGTTATCTCCACACAGCATCATCCGGAAGTATCTCAGGAACGGATTCGCCGCGATCTTCTGGAGCATGTGGTATTTCCGGTGGTTCCTTCGGAGCTGCTGGATGAAAAGACCCGTTATTTCATTAATCCCACCGGGCGTTTTGTGATTGGTGGTCCCCAAGGAGATGCCGGCTTAACCGGGCGTAAAATTATCGTGGATACCTATGGCGGTATGGCTCGTCATGGGGGCGGTGCTTTCTCGGGTAAGGATCCCACAAAAGTAGACCGTTCTGCTGCCTATGCCGCTCGGTATGTAGCTAAAAATGTGGTAGCTGCGGGCTTGGCCGATCGTTGCGAAATTCAACTTGCCTATGCTATTGGCGTAGCACATCCTGTATCTATATCTGTGGAGACCTTTGGAACTGCGAAGGTTGCCGAGGAGAAAATCGTCGAACTGGTCAAAAAGAATTTTGACCTGCGTCCGGCGGGGATTATCAATGCCTTGGATCTACGTAGACCCATCTATCATCAGACCGCTGCTTATGGACATTTTGGCCGTACAGATTTGGATCTGCCTTGGGAAAGAACCGACAAGGCTGCCACTCTGCGGGAACAAGCCGGAATATAAAGGAACCATCAAATCAACATTAAAAGGGAGACCGCTTCTGCTTTAAAAGTAGTGACGGTACTCCCTTTTCGATTGATATCGCCTAAATAAGACCGCCTTGTTCACGAATCTCTTGTCGCAATTGCTCAAATTGTGATTCATCGACAATGGCCGCAAGCAAAATATCGCGGCCTGTTGCCGCCGTTCCGCCCCCATCACTCATGCCACTGGCAGAGGTGTCGGCAGCATTTAAGGGGCCAACATCCCCGCCAATATCGCCAAGTGTCAAATCAGCTAAACTGCCGATTTGACCGGAGACAGGGTTCATGAGGTTATCGGCAGATCCTCCAGGGTATTTATCTATGCGATCGATTTGGACATCCTCAATGCCCATATTTTTAATACGGTCGGCAATCATTTGAGCTTGCTCTACAGTATTGAAATAAGCAAGGATATTTTTCTCAGCCATATTTATGCTCCTTTCAGCACGTGTTTTCAATTATTAGTACTTTAAGAGTGTGGTTGAGTTTAGAATTGGCCGTTTGCGGTTATTCTATTCGCTTCTCTTCTCTTCATTTGTTTATGCCTGTCTTTCCTAAATAACTTTATTAGGAGAACCTTTTTATTAAGACCCTAAATTTTGCGGATATTTCGTCATATCCGAAGTCAGGCCATCTATGCCCGGACACCTGATGAAGAAATTAAGAACTACTTAAATATTCATAATGATTTGGCCCTGTTGGTTATTGAACAACGAATCCATCTGGCAGGAAGTCAAAGTGATCGGTGCGGGGAAGCAGGAACTCTATCTTGAGGACGGACTTACGTTTAGAGGGAGTCTATTACCTAAAGTGTTAGGCTCGGCAGATGGTGTGGTGTTGTTTGCTATGACCATCGGTGAGAAGATTGATGAAAGAGTACAGTCCTATACCCATCAAGGTAAAACCCTGGAAGCCTTTATCCTGGATGCAGCCGGATCGGCGATCATGGCCAAAGCGGCCTATCATTCGATCTCTGAAATCGAGAAGCTCTATAAGGAAAAGCAGCTTGACACGACGTTTTCCTTAGGGCCGGGGCATTCCTACTGGAAAGGACTCGAAGATGTAAGGTCCATTATCGATTACCTGAAAGGGGAGCGGATTGGCATCAGCCTTACCGACTCCAACCTCATGCTTCCCAAAAAATCCATCGCTATGGTCATGGGAGTAGGAAGCGACTTACCGGACTTCAAGGGTAAAACCCATTGTGATTTTTGCCATCTTAAAGAAAACTGCACTATGAGGGAACTTGGCTCCAATAATTGCTGATGGCGGCCATGGCCGTTTTGGCCGTACCGATCTGGACCTGCCTTGGGAAAAGACCGATAAAGCAGCTACCCTTCGGGAATTATTGCTTGACAATATTATATTTTCAGTTAAACTGGATTTAGTAAGTTTTAACAATTGAAGGATTTCAGGTGCCCTTCGCTAAGAAGGGAGAATAGGGAACCGGGTGCAATTCCCGGACGGACCCGCCACTGTAAAGAGGAGTCTCATGGAGAGATGCCACTGGGTAACTGGGAAGGCAGAGATGGGACGATGACTCGAAGTCAGGAGACCTGCCTGTAATCCAGAGACGCATGAAGCATGGTAAAGTTCATGGTCATTTTGCTTTATCCGAGAGGAGAAGCGAGGTGGCTATGAACTTTTTATTTTTAAAAAGGAGAGTGGAAGAGGATGGGTTATCAGGGGCGGGATGTCGAGGTGGTTTCTTTGAATGAGGAACAATACATTGTGGCAGCGTGTGATTCTTGTGGTGCTATTGGTGAGAAAGAGTTTGATGCTGTCAAAGTCTCTTGGAAGGTAGCCGGCAGGGCTACAGCTCGGGTGGCTTTGCTGGAAGTGCTCGCCGTCGGGGCGATTCCACAGATGCTTACAGTTGCGATTTCTAATGAGCCAAGGCCTGCAGGCGATGCGATACTTAAGGGGGTGAGAGAAGAGTTAAATGCTATGGGGCTGGCTTCATTGCCGATAGCTATTAGTACGGAAAAAAATATGCCTACAAAGCAAACAGGCATAGGGATCAGTGCAGTAGGGCTTTGTGACAAAGCAAAACTTCGTATCGGAAGCTCCAACTTTGGAAACGGCATTTTTTGCCTAGGGCTCCCAAAAGTAGGGGCTGAGGTGATTAACCTCAATGATCCGGAAATTGCCCAAGGTCATCATATCGAGAAATTACTACACCATAGTGAGGTTTATGACATCATCCCGGTAGGATCTCAAGGAATACGTGGTGAAGCCGAAGTTCTTGCCAAGATGATCGGTGCCAAGTTCATTCAAGACTCCCAATGTGAACTAAATATCGACAAATCAGGAGGACCGTCAACTTGTCTTATTTTTACAGCGCCGGAGGATATCGGATTAACTGATCTTGGGTCCGCCCCAATTCGTAAAATCGGGAGGCTTCAAGAGGTTTTAAATTCTTAAAATACTGTGAAGGAATCAAATTTAAGAAAATATCGAAAGAGAGGGAGATTATCATGATTGAACGTGTAAATTCAAAGAAAGAAACACCTCAAAAAACGGCTCAAAATATTAGGCGGATAGCAATTATGGCAGTTTTTATTGCCTTGAGTGCAGTGGGTGCCCTAATTAAAATTCCAAGTCCGGTCGGGACAGTAGGGTTAGATTCGGCTCCCGGTTTTTTTAGCGCTTTAGCCTTTGGCGGTCTTGAAGGAAGCATTGTGATTGCCGTAGGTCATCTGCTTACCTCAGCGGTTGTTGGTTTCCCGCTTGGGATTCCTATGCATTTAGTTATCGCCGTAGAAATGGCTGTTTTTGCTTTGGTCTTTCGTTTGGTTAATAAGAAAATTGGTTTAATTGCTGCAGTGGTTGTAACCTCTCTCCTCAATGGAGTGGTAGGTGCGTTTATGGTTTTACCGGTGGGTGGTATGGGTGCTGTTTTAGGGTTAATGCCCTTTTTATTGGTGGGGTCAATATTGAATGTTGCGGTATCTGCTTTAGCGTATAAAGCACTAAAAGGAAGTCGTTTGATTTAGAGGAGTGTAGGGGTGGAGAAGGTCATTGAGTTAAAAGATGTTTCTTATCGTTATCCACGCGGAGAGGTTGAGAATTTGAAACAAGTCAACTTAACGGTGGGAAAAGGGAAATTCATCGCATTAATGGGGCCCACAGGAGCGGGCAAAACAACCTTAAGTTTATGTTTAAATTGACTGATTCCACAGCTTCTGCAAGGGGATTTAACAGGTGAGGTAATCGTCGCGGGTAAAGAGACAAGTAAGTATCGGGTGCAGGAATTAGCTAAACAGGTCGGGCTTGTTCTTCAGGATGCCGAAAGTCAGATTGTTGGGAGAACCGTTGAAGAAGATGTAGCTTTTGGTCCCCGCAATTTCGGTGTGCCGAAGGAAGAGATTCGGCAAAGGGTTGCCCAAGCCCTTGCCAAAGTTAGACTGAATGATTATGATGAGCGCTCCACATCGGAGTTATCGGGTGGAGAGAAACAAAGGTTGGTGATTGCCGGGGTACTGGCCATGGAGCCGGATCTGCTGGTATTGGATGAGCCAACTTCTGAGCTTGATCCAGAAGGGCGAGTAGAGATTTATCGGACCTTGGATGACCTCTGTCGTGAAAGAGAACGGACGATTTTCATTGTTGAGCATTCCAGTGAGGAAATTCTCCAAAGGGCCGATGAAATTGTTGTACTTAATCAGGGGGGAATTGCCTGGCAAGGGGTTCCGGAAAAACTTTTTCGCGATATACCTCTGCTGCAAGAATTCGGGATTAAGCCCATACCGGTTAGTTTATTAGGCTGGGACTATTACCAAAGAGGATGGATTAAAAGCGGGGACATCCCTCTGGATGTCGGTAGTGCCGAGTCCATAATCCGTTCTTTAGTAAGTAAACACAAGTCAGGGGATCTAATGAACCCCTTAGTCAAGCCTGTTGAGTTAGGAGAAGCACATCGGGAACGGGGGGAGGAGAGGGGGCCTCGGGGTTTACCGTTGATTCAGGTTAAGCGGCTCGCCCACAGATATGAGTCAGGACAAATAGGGATAAAGGGAATTAATCTTATTATTCAAAAAGGGGAATTCGTGGCCCTGGTTGGCTCAAACGGAGCTGGGAAAACCACCCTGGCCAAACACTTGAATGGGTTGCTTCAGCCAACGGAGGGCGAAGTGCTCGTCAAGGGGATGAATACTAAAAAAACTGACACTGCGCAGCTTGCCCGAACGATTGGTTATGTGTTTCAAAACCCGGATCACCAGATTTTTTCGGTCTCCATCGAAAAAGAGTTGGAGTTTGGCTTGAAAAATGCAGGCTTTGCCTCGGCGGAGATTGAGGAGCGGATCACTTGGGCCTTAGAGTTAACCGGTCTGGAAAAATTTCGACGGGTTCACCCTTATACCCTTGGGAAAGGGGAGCGACAGATGATTGCCGTCGCTTCCGTTTTAGCCCTTACTCCAGATATTCTCGTGATTGATGAACCGACGACGGGCCTTGACTGGAGGGGTGTACAAAAAATAATGGAGTTGCTTCGTCAACTCCATAAAAAGGGCACAACAATTGTTATGATTAGTCATGATATGGATATTGTCGCCGAATATGCAGAGCGAGTTATCGTTTTGCAAGGGGGTCAGGTATTGAGTGATACACCAACGTGGGAAGTTCTTGGTAATGTGGAGATCCTACATCAAGCTGCAGTCCTTCCTCCGCAAATCTGTGCCTTGAGTCAAAGACTAGAAGATTTAGGCCTAAGAGCGAATTCGGCTGAAGAATTTAGGAGGACCTTGATCCATATCCTTGAGGAGGGAGAGCGGGTGCTTTGTTTGTAGAATATTTACCTGGGGACAGTTTGCTTCATCGGCTCGATATCCGTACAAAAGTACTAGGCTTGCTAGCGGTTGTAATCTGGTGTTTTATGTTTCAAGCTCCTCTCTATAATTTGGTGCTTCTACTAGGTATCACCTTATTAGCATTCCGGAGCAAGATATCCTTTAAGAAAGTTTGGCGGCTTATTCAACCATTGGTTCCTATTTGTCTATTTCTTGTTATGATTACTGGTTTTACATATCCTCCTGAACGATTCCAGACAGAAATGAGTCAAACCATCCTTTTCTCTACTTATTCAGAAGGGCACGTGGTACTGACTCTGAATGTGGGAGGAATTTTAACTGGGATCAATTTTGTTAGCCGCCTCCTTGTGATGGTCATAGCGTCTTCAGTGTTAACCTTAACGACTCCAATCGATGATTTTATGATCTTTATGAATAGGCTTAGAGTTCCAGCGGAAATAACGTTTATGCTTACAACAGCGCTTCGATTTATCCCCACTTTGGATAAAAAGAGACTACTCATTCTTGAAGCCCAAAGAGCCCGGGGAGCAAAAGTCAATGACAAAAGCACTATGGGACGGATCAAAGCCTATCTTCCAATCATGGTACCGTTATTTGTCAATTCAATTTTAATTGCTGAAGATTTGGCGAAAGCAATGCTCAATCGCGGCTACGGATTGTCGCGCTCTATCACTGAAGTATGCGAACGACCTTTAGCAGTGAAGGATTATTGTATTATGGGTAGCCTTCTTCTACTCATGGGTGGTGGCCTATACTTACGAGTTGTACTAAAGTTCGGATTGCTGTAATTATGGATAAAAGTTCTAAAGGTTTATAGGAAAATGTACGATATTAATTAAAATACAGGCTATATTAATTGTAAGACAGGCTATAAGGAGGAATTATTAATGGATGTCTTAGAATTTGCAATAAAGATGGAATTAGAGGGAGAAAAATATTACAACGAACAAGCAGAAATTAATGAGGGGAATAGCTTGGGCAAAGTTTTTAAGATGTTAGCAAAAGATGAAAGAATGCATGCCAGGGTACTAGAAAAAAAGGCCGGTAAAGAGAGCTATACTTTAGAACCCAATGAAACGTTATCCATGGCTAGAAACGTGTTCAGCAATAAGGAAATGATCAAGAACGAAATCAAAGCAATGCCCAGTCAGGTCGATGTGTACAGAGCAGCTATGGAAAACGAAAGAGAGAGCATTGAACTTTATGAAAAATTCCTAGCAGAAGCATCGGACGAAGAAGCAAAAGCCTTGTTTGGATACCTAATTCAACAAGAAAAAGAGCATTATGACGTTCTCGATCAATTGGTTACCTTGTTAAGTCACTCCGAAGAATGGGTAGAAGATGCGGAGTTTGGCCTAAGAACAGAGTATTGATACCCTCCATAACGGTAAAGCACGCAAGTTTATTCCTGCGCGCTTGTTGTTAGAATAGACCTTTTACCAAGTGGCTACTACTCCATCGGTGCGTTGTTCGGTGGCACCGATCAGAACATCATTTTCATTGCGCCAGACGATCTGCCCCCGTCCAAAGAGGCCGGTCCTCCCGCTCCATTCGATCTCATGCCCCATGCGGCATAGGGCATCGGCAAGATGATGGGGAAAAGATCGCTCGACTTGAACATGGCGGTCTTTGACCCAAAGAAAACGAGGAGCATCCAAGGCTGCTTGAGGATTTAGGTTGAAGTCAATTGCATTCATCAGAACTTGTACATGCCCTTGCGGCTGCATGAATCCCCCCATAACCCCAAAGGGTCCCACCGCTTTTCCGGCTTTGGTAAGAAAACCTGGAATAATCGTATGATAGGGGTGTTTTCTTGGCTCTAAGAAATTTACGTGACTGGGATCTAAGGAGAAGTTATTGCCCCGGTTATGAAGGCTGATGCCGGTTCCGGGAACTACCAGGCCTGACCCAAAGTCCATATAATTGCTTTGAATCATGGAAACCATGTTGCCTTCGTTATCGGCTGTGGCTAGGTAGACGGTTCCGCCTTTGGGTGGAGTGCCCGGTTCAGGAAGAAGGGCACTTTTGCCGATAAGTTTGCGGCGTTCCAGGGCATACCCTTCGGAAAGGAGATCGCTTACCTTAACTTGCATATCCCGAGGATCAGCGATGTATTTCCGTCCGTCCACATAAGCCAGTTTAATAGCCTCGATCTGCTTATGGTAAGTCTCCACACAGTCTTTATCGGTAAATTCAAAGCCTTTAAGGATGTTAAGTGCCATAAGGGCCACTAGGCCATGGCCGTTGGGGGGAATCTCCCAAACATCATAGCCACGATAGTTGAGGCTGACCGGATCTACCCATAGGGGTTGATATTCCTCCAGATCCGATTTGCGAAGATAGCCGCCATATTTTTTCGAGAAAGCATCGATTTGTTCTGCTAGTTCTCCCTTGTAAAAGGATTGGGCGTTACTTTCGGCAATTTTCATCAAGGTCCGGGCATGATCCGGGGAACGCCACATTTCCCCGATAAAGGGAGCACGTCCTTTTGGAGCGAAGGTATCAAACCAGGAGGCATACTCTTCACCTTTAAGGTTATGTAAGTATTCCTCGTAGCAAATTTGCCAGTTGTAGCCGAGAATCGGGGATACGGGGTAGCCTTGTTCCGCATATTCGATGGCAGGCTTTAAGGTCTCGCTTAAGGGTAGTCGGCCAAATCGCTCCGCTAAGGCTGCCCAGGCAGCAGGTGCTCCCGGTACGGTCACGGGAATCCAACCGTATTGGGGCATTTCGCTATGTCCTGCTTTAACTAGATCTTGTCCGGAGAGGGAAGCGGGGGCTGTCCCGCTGGCATTCAGTCCATGTAGCTGGCCTTTGGTCCAGACGAGAGCAAAAGCATCGCCGCCAATACCGTTAGAAGTGGGTTCTACGACTGTCAGGCATGCAGCCGTAGCAATAGCGGCGTCAATGGCGTTTCCTCCTTTTTTGAGGATATCCAAGCCCGCTTGGGCCGCCAGTGCTTGCGAGGTTGCTACCATACCGCGGCTAGAATAATTAAGTAATCTTTTTGAAGCATACGGATAATATAAGGGATCGAAAATCATGCTATTACCTCCTCGATAATGAACTGTAGCAATAATTGCAGCGGGATCCGCTTAGTTTTAGGTTGAACATGGAGCTATTATACCATTTTATTTACTAGAAATCCTTCGTTTCCTGTCTAAGTGCTTCAAAGGCGAAATGTGTCAACAACCCCGTCCCCTTGACAATAACAAGGGATAAGCAAAAGCACCCTGGGTTAAACCTGGGTGCTTAGGTCATGGATTGCTTGTTGCAACATTCCTTAGGCTGCTTCTTTTTTATTTTCGGTTAGCTCATCCTTCTCCTCCCGGAGAACCAGATTAAGAAGAATCCCTGCTAAGGTGGCGTAAGCTACACCATGGCTTTGGACTCCGATTCCCACGGCAAAGATGACCGAGGCGATAATCAGGTTTTTGTTCTTTGAGAAATCCACACGAGCTTCAATCAGGGTGCGAATACCGGTGACACCGATCATGCCGAAGAGATAGAGAGAGACACCACCCATAACCGCTGTGGGAATGGACATAATCAAGGCTTGCAGGGGATTGACAAAGCTTAGAATGATAGCAATGAAGGCTGCTACCCAAAGGTTGAAGGTGCTATAGACCCGGGTTACAGCTAGAACACCGATGTTTTCACCATAGGTGGTTACGGGGGGGCCCCCTAAGAAACTGGCGATTACTGTAGCAAGTCCGTTACCAAGTAAGACACGGTTGAAGCCGGGTTTCTCGATGGGGTCGGAGTGGGTAACATTACCAAGTACGATCATATGACCAAGGTCTTCGATAATCGTAACAAAAGCCAAGGGAGCAAACATTAAGATGGCAGCTTTGTCGAAGGCTGGCCGTTGCCATGCATCTAAGTTAATGGGAGAGGCGAAAATCGTATCCAGGGAAGTTAGCGTAGCCGTTACCCCGGTAAAGTCTACTAAACCGGCAATGGCTGCCACAATATAGCCCACTATGATTCCAGCAAGAATCGGAATAATTTTTAAGAACCCTTTGGCATAGATGCTGAGTAAGGCCGTGACGGCTAAGGTAAAGATGGCGATATACCATTGTTCGGAAGCCATTCCGGCGGCGACCGGAGTAAGACTTAAGCCGATAATGGCAACTACAGGACCGGCGACAACGGAGGGAACAATCTTATGAATCCAAGCACTGCCGAAAACGCTCATTAAGGCAAAAAGTATGATATAAATAATGCCGATGGCTAGTGCGCCGCCCATGGCAGCCGCTAAGTTGTTTTGATCTTTAACAAAATAAGTTAAAGCAGCAATATAAGCAAAAGATGAACCTAAGTAAGCAGGAATCATACTTTTGGTCAAAAGAAGAAAGACGATGGTTCCGATGCCCGAGGAAAGGAGAGCAATAGCAGGACTTAATCCGGTTAAAAAGGGTACCAGTACCGTAGCTCCGAACATAGCAAAAACATGTTGTAAACCGAGGGGAATCGTTTGGGCAAGAGAGAGTCTTTCATGGATTTGAACTTCTCTAATCATGGGTTATCCTCCTTTTCATTATAAAGCAAACAAAAAACCTCTTCCCTGCCCGCAAGCAAGAAAGAGGTGTCCATGTCCAACACTATCATGGTCCGCCATTTTCCTTCTTAGCCTCACGGGACTAATTTAAAGGTCACGGAATATTTACCCTGCTTAGAGCATAGCATAAATAAATTTACTTTGGCAAGAGTTTTTTCTGGAAACCCCAAAAAGCTTAATTCAGTATTGATAAAAGATATTTTTGACATTTCGAGGATTTTCATTTTAGAATTAATTAAAAAGGTAGAAGTGCGGAAGAATTTTTAGTTTGGTGTGTTTAAGTACTTCGCGACGTTTATGATGGCACAATCATGGAGACATCGGTAATCGGGATGAAGATGATGAAGTAGCAAAGTTATTTATGGAAAACAGGATTCCAGAGACTTCTCTAGAATTATTTTTGGGTAAAGTCTAAAGCTAAGGTATCGAAAGGAATTTAGTCCTATTTCCATGATCGAATTTAATTTTAGGAGGTATGTACATGATAATTACAACGACCCCCAATATTGACGGTCGCCAAATTCAAACTTACCATGGGATTGTTACTGGGGAGGCTATTATGGGTGCCAATATTGTAAGGGATATATTCGCCAGTATTACTGATATTATCGGCGGACGTTCCGGCGCCTATGAAGAAAAGCTTCATGATGCCCGTGAAATTGCCCTTCAAGAGATGGAGCGCAATGCCGCTCGGATGGGAGCTAATGCGGTAGTGGGAGTAGATATCGATTATGAGGTTGTCGGTCAAAGCGGGAGTATGCTCATGGTGAGTGTCTCCGGGACCGCCGTAACCGTGGCTTAAAATAAGACAAATGATATTTGGCTGCTTAAGGGATGTTGGGAGACCGACATCCTTTTTTGCTAGGTTTTTGTCCCCTATCTATGTTAGAATTAAGTCTTAAGGATACGAAAGGTGGCGATAAAGTGCATTTTGCTGAGATTCTAGTTGATGTGGCTAATCGCCGCCTTGATCAAGTATTTCATTACCGGATTCCCGATGGGATGTCCTTGAAAAAGGGCATGAGGGTCTTAGTGCCTTTGCAATTTCGCCAAGTTCAAGGGGTAGTGGTTAATCTAACTAATGAATTACCCCAGGGGGTTTCCCCTAGTGCCATCAAGCCTATTCAGGGCGTCGTTGATAATGTGGTGATCATTCCTGAAGATCTGATCGATTTGGCTTTGTGGCTGGCCGAGACCACAATCTGTTCTATTGCTCAAAGCCTTCATACCGTTTGGCCACTTCTGAAAGGTAAGGTGGAGGAATGGGTTGTTCCCATTGCTGCTAAAGATGATGAGGATGTTCAGACCTTAAAAATCCTCGATTCAGATACGTACCAGGCCTTGGCGGTGTTATTTCGATCCCGGAATAAGGCCTTGTCCCTAAGCACTTATCAGAAACGCTCCGGTCTTACGAAAACTCAAGTTGAGCAGCTAGCCAAGCAAGGTTGGGTTAAGTTGGAGTCGCGTTTTACTTCGGGTGTTGCCCGCAGTGTTAATAGAGTCCTTGCTCAAGGAATTGAAAAGATTAATCATTCCCAAAAGATAGAGAATAGCTCTTGTTCAGAGAGATTTTATGCAGGGGACCGTGGGAGAGAGCAGGGAAACGAACTTTTAACTGAAAAGAGTCGAGTATTAACCCCGGAACAAGCAGAGGTTTACGCCAAAGTCAGCCAAGTCCTAGAACGACAAAATTATGAGACTATACTTCTTCATGGTGTAACCGGGAGTGGGAAGACAGAGGTTTACCAAAGACTGATTGAAGAGGTAATAGCCGCCGGAGGATCGGCCATTTTGCTGGTTCCGGAGATCTCTTTGACCTCCCAAATCGCCCAATACTTTCAAAACTTTCCGGGCTTAATTGTCCTGCATTCGGGTCTGCAAGTCGGTGAAAAAGCTAAAGCATGGTCAGAAATATTAAGTGGAAAAGTAAGGATCGTCATTGGCGCACGCTCCGCGGTCTTTGCCCCCCTACCTAACTTGCGCTTGATTATCTTGGATGAAGAACATGAGGGAGCTTACCATCAGGAGGAAAACCCTAAATACCACACCCGGAATGTAGCGCGAAAAAGGATGGAACAGCTTAATGGGGTGGTTCTGCTGGGGAGTGCGACTCCTTCCTTAGAAGCATATGCTGCCGCCCAGACCGGGAAAATCCCTCTGTTGACTATGGAAAAACGGGTAGCCGATCGTCCCCTTCCCCCGGTGGAAGTAGTGGATATGCGGGAGGAGCTGATCAAGGGCAACCGCAGTATGTTTTCTCTCAGTTTACAGAATAAGCTGAAGAGGACTTTGGAGCGGGGAGAACAGAGCATGCTCTTTCTTAACCGCAGGGGTTATTCTACCTTTGTGGTATGTCGGGAGTGCGGTTATGTAGTACGTTGCCGGGACTGTGACATTGCCTTGACTTATCATAGCCAAGGCAATATTATGCGCTGCCATTATTGCAATCGTGAGGAGATCCCACCCCGGACATGCCCGGAGTGTGGCAGCCGCTATATTCGTTTCTTCGGACAGGGAACTCAGCGGATAGAGGAAGAGATTAAGGGGCTTTACCCAGCTGCACGGATTCTGCGTTTGGATTTTGATACCACCCGTTCTAGAGAAGCTTATGAGGAAATCCTCGGCAGCTTTCGCCGCCGGGAGGCTGATATTTTAGTGGGGACCCAGATGCTGGCCAAAGGACTGGATTTTCCTAATGTTACCTTGGTGGGGGTTGTAGCAGCGGATCAAATGTTGAATATGCCTGATTTTCGGGCGCGGGAAAGAACCTTCCAGCTCCTCACCCAAGTGGCGGGCCGGGCCGGTCGCAGTGATAAACCCGGTGAAGTGGTCATTCAGACCTATGCTCCGGAGGATCGGGCCATTATTCAGGCCTCGCACCATAATTACAAGAGTTTTTTCCGGGAGGAGATCGGTTATCGGAAAGCCAGGAATTATCCGCCCTTTACCCATGTGATTCGAGTGACCCTTAGCCATGAGAAAGAAGAAAGAGTGATTAAAGGGGCCAACGGTTTAGCGAATTGTTTAAGACAGGGAATAGCAGGCAAGGGAAATGGGCATACTTCTTTAGATATTCTCGGCCCTGCTCCGGCGGTCATTCCACGTCTGAAAAATCACTTTCGCTGGCAGGTGTCGGTTAAAGGAAAACGGCTTAATGAGTTACGTGAGTGCTTGCATCAAGGCGTCCAACGATTCTCTCATGATTCCCTAAGTTCGGGAATTCAACTTAATATTGAAGTTGATCCTATGGGCCTATAAGACAATGACGAAGGACAGGGATTTATAATATAATGAATAGATACAAGCGAGATAAGAAAGGGGAAAAATAATGGCAATTTATCAAATAGTTGAGATGGGATCTGATATCTTACGGGAGAAAGCAGTCCCTGTCAAAGAGATAACTCCCAATATTGTGAAACTACTGGATAATATGTTTGATACACTTTATGAAGCTAACGGTGTAGGTCTGGCTGCTCCCCAAGTAGGGGTATCCAAACGAGTAGTGGTAATTGATGTAGGGGATGGACCGATGGAGTTAATAAACCCGGTAATTCTGGAAAAGGAAGGGGAGTCCATCGATGACGAAGGGTGCTTGAGCATTCCCGGCGTCACCGGTCAAGTTGCCCGGGCGGCTAAGGTCAAGGTAGAGGCCTTGAACCGGGAGGGGAAGCTGCAAGTTATCGAAGGAACGGGGTTATTAGCCCGCTGCTTGCAGCATGAAATCGATCACTTGGAAGGAGTCCTTTTTGTAGATAAGGCTAGGAAGACCCAACGAACTAGATAAAAGCACAAAATATCTAAGTTTTGGACTTCGATGACGTTAGCGGCATCACTAAAGAATCAAAAATTGGGTCAAGATACTTCGCTAATCCCTCAGTATGACAAGATCAAAACGGCGTGTCATCCTGAGCATCTGTGCGAAAGATCTTTTCTCAGGATAGATGTTAGGAGTAATATATATGCGATTGGTATTCATGGGAACGCCGGATTTCGCCGTCCCCACCTTACAAGCTTTAGTGGCTCATGGTCATGAGGTGGTAGGGGTTTTTACGCAGCCGGATCGCCCCTCCGGGCGGGGGAAAAATTTAAAACCCAGTCCGATAAAAGTTGCTGCTAAGGAGTTGGGGTTAACTGTTTATCAGCCCCTAAAAGTTAAAAATCCCGAGAGTCTGGAATGTTTAAAAGAACTTGTCCCGGAGGCCATCATAGTGGTCGCCTATGGACAAATATTATCTAAAGAGATACTCGACATGCCCACTTATGGCTGTATTAATGTTCATGCCTCCCTTTTGCCGGATTGGCGGGGAGCTGCGCCGATTCACTGGGCGATTCTGCAGGGTGATGAAAAATCCGGGGTTACAACCATGCAGATGGATGAGGGACTGGATACAGGGGATATGCTCCTTAAAGCGGAGTATCCCATTGGGGAGGATACGACAACAGGTGAACTCCACGATGCCCTTGCTCAATTGGGTGCTGAACTTTTAATCCGGACCCTTGAACAGCTGCAAAAAGGGGAGCTAAAAAAAATCCCGCAAAAGGGTCCAACTCGTTATGCCTCCCTCCTTACCCGTGAACTGGAAAAGATTGATTGGTACCGCAGCGCTCAGGAGATTCATAATCAAATTCGTGGACTGAATCCTTGGCCGGGGTCTTATACGACTTTTCGCGGTGAAACAGTCAAGGTTTGGCAGTCAATGCTTTACCTTGAAGAGTTTCCGGCAATCACTGCCGCTGCTAAGCCTGGGGAGATTCTTGAATGTAATCACCGGGGTTTGCTGGTTCAGACCAGGGATGGACGGATTCTAATCACCGAGGTTCAACCTGCCGGGAAGAAGGCCATGCCGGCACGGGACTTTTTCTTAGGTCGTCATGCTCAAATAGGAGAGGGTTTCGGCGAAGGATGGACAAATAATGAGTAAAATGACCGCCAGAGCATTGGCAGTGCGGATCCTCCAGCGGATCGAAGAAGAAAAGGCTTATGCCAACCTGCTTATGCAAAAGTCCCTCTATGAATTATCCGATCCACGGGATCGTCAGCTGACTACCCTTCTGGTCAACGGTACCTTGAAAAATCGCTTGACTTTGGATTATGCACTTAGACGCCACCTGGTTAAGCCAATCTCCCAGTTGCCTCATGAGGTGCGCTGGATTCTCCGTATCAGTGCTTTTCAGATTCTCTATCTTTCCAGAATTCCCGGGGCTATAGCGATCAATGAAGGGGTGGAATTAACCAAAAGACGCCAAGGCCGCTTCACTCCCTTAGTCAATAGTGTATTAAGGAAGGTTCTTGAGAAAGGTTGGGATATTTCTTGGCCCAGTAAAGAAAAGGAACCGATCCGCTATCTTTCTCTTCGCTATTCCCATCCCGAGTGGATGGTCAAGCGTTGGTTAAATCGCTACGGAATGGTCGAAACTGAAGCCCTCTGCCAAGCCAATAATGAACCTGCACCGCTTTGGATTCGTACCAACACCTTAAAAATCTCCCAGGCTCAATTGGTAGAAAGATTGGAGACGGAAGGGGTGGAAGTGCTTCGGGGAGAACGGGTACCGGGGAGCCTAAGGATCGAGGGATTTGGCTCCCTTGAGAAACTACCCAGTTTTCAGGAAGGGCTTTTTACCGTTCAGGATGAAAGCTCTCAATTGGTTGCTCATGTCTTGAATCCCCGCCCTGGTGAGAAGGTCTTAGATGCCTGCGGTGCTCCGGGGGGTAAAACCACTCATTTAGCGCAAAAGATGGAGGATCAAGGTGAAATCCTCGCCTTTGATCTTCATCCCCATAAGGTGCAGCTTATTGAAGGGCTGGCAAAGCGTTTGGGAATTACCATTATTCGGGCTCAGGCGGGGGATGCCCGGGAACTTTCGGGGGTAGAGGATTCTTCCTGCCAAAAGGTACTGGTGGATGCTCCTTGTTCGGGCTTGGGTGTATTACGTCGGCGAGCAGATATGCGCTGGCATAAAGAGGAAAATGAGATTAAGACCTTGCCGGAGCTGCAATTAGCCATTTTAGAACGGGCAGCCCGGTGTGTAGCACCTGGTGGAGAGCTGGTCTATTCTACTTGTACCATTGAGCCGGAAGAAAATTTTGAAGTGATCAAGGCCTTTCGGGCTAAGCATCCTGAGTTTGTTCCTCTTAATCTTGCTGAAGAATTTCCTTATGCATTATCTTCTGAACAGGATCTTAAACAAGCCGCCAAGGGATTTTTGCAGATTTTGCCTCATAAACATGACATGGATGGTTTTTTCCTGGCTAAATTTCGCCGGGGTGAAGTTTAGTTGGAAAGATTTAGGTGAATACTATGAAGAGAGTGGATTGTCGAGACCTGAATATGGAGGAAATGATTCAGCACTGTTTGGAGCTGGCATTACCGAAATTTCGAGGGAGACAGTTATTTCAGTGGGTTC
>NZ_CEVWNY010000058.1:0-18055 GCF_982384815.1 Desulfitobacterium sp.
ATTACCGCTGGTGACTGGAGTTCAGACGTGTGCTCTTTCCGATCTGTTTACTTTGCCCGTAAAAACTTGGCAGCACATCGTCAGTAAAATGTTGATATCCATGCTGTGGGTGGTAAGCAGTACCCTTATTGCTGCGCTCTCCATTATGATAATTGCCCTAAGAGCAGGGGACTGGTCGCGTATTATGTATGAAATAGGTCCTGCTCTGCAACGGGTATTAGATTATTTAGGTGCATATATCGCACTGTACTCTTTTGAGGCTATAGCGGGCATCTTTCTTTCCTTAGCTTCAGCGATATTGATCGTCTATGCCGCCATTTCTATCGGTCATTTATTTACTCAGCATCGTATTTTGGCATCCTTTGCTGCCTTTATCGGCCTAAATACCCTTACCCAGATTGTGGGCATGGTGATCATGTTTATCCTTGGTTACAGCGAATACAATATGAGTATTACCCCGGATAATTTTCACTTGATGCAAGGCCAACTGCACTTTTTCATCTTCCTGATCCTATCCCTCTCCGCTCTGATGAGTGCAGCGTATTTTGCTATTGCTAATTGGATTTTAAATAAGCGATTGAACCTAGAGTAAAGCTAGCTATAGTCAAAGGTACAACCTGTAATTTTCATAAATAGATTAATAGGCCGCTAATGCGGCCCTTTTATCTAATCCTATATATTATATTCTTTTAGTTTTCTGTATAATGTACTTTTCGATAGCCCTAGAATTTCAGCAACCTTATTTTTATCATTTTGGGTATATAACATAACTTTTCTTATAGCATTTTCCTCAATTTCTTTTAAAGACAGGAAGTTTTCACATTCATAGAAGGGCTTTTCTATTTCCGCGTTAAAAATACTTTTTCTAAATTCCTTTTCAGGGAGTGAATAATTTTCACGAAGATCAACCGGTAAATCTTCTTTTTTTACCAGGCCATTTTGTGCCATAAATACGGCATAAGTCATAGTGTTTTCAAGCTGCCTGACATTGCCCGGCCAGCTGTATTCAGTCAAGACTTCATAAACTTCAGGGTGAATTTTCGGGGGAAGGTAAGAGAGTTGGCTACTAGCTTTTTCAACAAAATAGCGGGCGAGCATAATAATCTCATCGTTGCCTCTTTCTTTTAGACTAGGTATTTTAATGAGGAAGGTGGATAAACGGTAATAAAGGTCCTCCCGAAAAGTTTTTTCTTGGACCATTTGCCAGAGGTCCTTATTAGTAGCAGCAATTAAGCGGAAGTTCACTGGAATATACCTATTGCCGCTTAGTCTAAATACCTTTTTGTCTTCAATAACTCTTAACAAAGCCGGTTGTATTTCCAAGGGCATATCGCCGATCTCGTCGAGAAAAAGGGTACCATTATTGGCTGCTTCGATTTTGCCGATGCGTCCTCCTCTTTCGGCACCTGTAAAGGCACCACCTTCATAGCCGAATAATTCGCTTTCAATGAGACTCTTGGGAATTGCAGCACAATTAACGGCAACAAATGGGCCATTGGGGCGGGACCTGCCATGGATTGCCTGGGCAAAAAGTTCCTTACCTGTGCCCGATTCTCCATTGAGCAAGACGTTTAAGTTTATTATGCTGACCCGTTTAGCAATCTTGATGGATTCATATAGGGCAGGGCTTTCCCCGATAATATCCTCAAATTTGTATATTTCGGGAGAAGTCCCTTTATTGTAATCTTGCCTATTTGCTTTGTTTGTGCACGCCATAACAATAACACTCCTATCGGTATTTAACGAATAAAAAAATCCGTTGGAACTATTTTTCAATAACCCGGAATCCTAGAAAAGAAGGCCTAATCTAATTACAAACTAGCCTATACTAAAAGTATAAAAGAACACAAGTATTAAGTGCAAGGGACCATAATCATTTCGCTGTAGCTTTTCTTATCAGCAAGCTAGTAGTTTACTTAACACTTTACTATGTGCTAATATGTACTTGCGTGTCGAAATATCACGATTGGAGGGTTTTTTGAGATGCTAAGTGACGAATTAGATATTTTTCTAACTATTGCAAAGACTAAGAGCTTTTCTCAAGCAGCTAATAAACTGCATATGTCTCGACCGGCACTTTCTAATAAAATTAAGTCGCTGGAATCCCAATATGGGATACAACTTTACACTCGCAGTTCACAGGGCGTGACTCCTACTGAAGCAGGAACTATTGTTACGGAATATGCCAAACGCATAATGACGCTAAAGAATAAGATGGATGCCGATATGGCCGCTCTGAACGAATCCTATATTCCTAGCCTGGTAATTGGTGGTAGTGTTGCCGATGGGGCTAACCTGGTTCCTCAGTTTATTAAAAAGTTTAAGGTAAAAAAACCAAATTCGAAAATTCATTTAGATATTGGTTATGAACCCGGACTCTTTGAAAAAATGTATAACTTAGAGATTGATTTCTCCATTATTGAGGATCAGTGTAATAACAGTGATTTTCAAACTTACTTACTTGGCTATAAAGAGCTTGTTTGCTTGGCACCAAATCTTTTTCCTTGGAATGAATTAAGAACACCGGTGAATGTACGGAAGCTTCTTCCTTTACCTATGATCATTTATGAATGGGACTCCGGGCGCCACCTTGCAGGTGATAGGCACTTCCGCAAGGAGGGTTATAAATTGAGAGACTATAATGTGGTTGTTCGGTTAGACAGCTATGAGGCTATGTACCAGGGTTTACTGAATGGCTTAGGATATGGCTGGTTTCCCTCCGTAATTGCTGAAAAATATTTACATAATCCTAATATCATCCGTATTCACGTTGATAGTGAGCCGGTTTATTACGAGGTAAACCTTGTTTATTACAAGATGCATGAGCTTTCGGAAGAGGCCATGGCTTTTATCAATCTTGCCAAGGAACATTGTCCCCAAGATTATTTCGATAGACTATAACCACTAAATACGAATTAGCTTTAAGCGGCTAAAGCCTTTAACTTCTAGAGGCTAAGGCCGTTTAATTTTTTTGGGAATCTTAGTCCTACTAAAAATATCCTGTCTGCTTATCGGGAGTATATCACTTTTGATAAGGGAGAGTTTTATTGTAAAAAAGTTTTCATTAGCTGTAAACATTTTTATACATGATAAAAAACCTGACATGTACAGCCAATAAACCCTTCTGCGAAACACTCCCAACGTGTTGAAGTCCATTTTGAAAAAATGTATAGTCAAAACTGTGAAGGGAAACACTTCACAAATTAACCCGGGGCGGTGGTATAAACCAATTTCGAACTATGGTTGAGATTGTGTTCACGTTCGCACCACTACTTTAAAGGAATGGAGGGATTATATTTGAGTAAAGAGAAAATTGTTAAAAAGCTCCAAGAAAGACATGAAGACACTAGCTATGTCTACACATGTTGTACTCAAAACGGCTGCTGGGATTCGAACTGTATCCTTCGCTGCCAGGTAAAAGATGGGAAAATCGTCTCGATAGAGCCCGATAATAGCATCAACCACGGAAATGCTCGGGAAGATGTCGGCGAAGAAGCTTTAAATCAGGGAATGATCCAGATGCGCCCATGCTCCATGGGTCACGCCTGGAAAAAAGAATTGGATAGCCCAACTAGAATTCTTCATCCCATGAAACGTGTCGGTAAAAAAGGACATGGCAATGGTCATTTTGTCCAAATAACTTGGGAAGAAGCTTTGGACACCATCACCAAAAAAATGGTGGAATTTAAAGAGAAGTACGGGCCTTATAGCATTTTCCACAGTCAGTATTGCTCTTTTGAAAAATGCGGTATTCCTATCGCACCTTGGTTTGGTGCAGGTTTTGCCTGTTGGGGAGAGCATTCGACTTCGGGTCACAACCCAGGCGAAAAATACCATTTAGGATTTGACATCATCAAATCTCTCGCCAAAGGTGAAAGTGATCTCATGGTTGGTTTTGAAGCCCCGGACCTTTTTAACTCCAAGTTAATTGTCCTGTGGGCTATGGATCCGGTCGTTGCTTGGTTTGGTTCCGTATCCTACTACATGAAGCTGGCTCGTGAAAGAGGGGCCAAGGTCATTGTCATTGACCCACGTTACACGGCAAGTGCGGAAGTACTGGCAGATCAATGGATTCCCATTCGACCCGGGACCGACTTAGCAATGATGTTGGCAGTTGCTTATGTCCTCTATAACGAGGATCTTTACGACCACGAATATGTAGACAAGTACGTGGAACCCAAGGGTTTCGAAAAATTCCGGGCTTATGTAATGGGTGAGGAAGATGGCCAACCTAAGACACCGGAGTGGGCAGAAGAAATTACAACCGTTCCCGCTGAGACAATTTATGCTTTTGCTAGATTATATGCTGAAAGCAAGCCGGTACACCTTCAATATTTCTACGCAGGCGCCAAAAGGCATTTAGGTGAGTATTCAGCTACCGCATCTATGCTCCTACAGGCCATGACCGGAAACTTAAGCATTGCCGGCGGTTGCCAAACAGGTTGCAGTCTGGTAACTCCTCCCCGGATTCCGGTTCCGAGGGTTGATTGGCAACAAGCTCCCACTGAGTATAAACCGCCCATTCTTTTCAATAATAACAAGCTGACCGAAACTATTATCTGCAGAGAAAAATTCGACAACGGCGAAATCACCGAAGAGGAATTCCGTAGAAGAATTGGCTCTCCTCCGGGAGCACCCTTACCTAATATTAAAATGATTATTGCTGAAAATAACTATGTCAATAATCATCACCACACCAATAAACGGATGCAAGCTTTTGCTAAGATGGAGTTTTCTTGGGGCTTCCAGTGGCATCTGAACCAACCGACAGCTCAGTTTTTGGATATTGTCTTACCCGCTCCTGTCTATGCCTTTGAGACTATGGATAAATTCATGTATGGCAATGAACGCTTCATCGCCGGACCAAGCGGTATGAGAAACTACTTCTTCTATTGTGGCAAGGCTGTTGATCCGCCGGGAGAAGTTCGTCCTAAAGACTGGGTCTGGACTGAAATCGCTAGAAGAATGGGAATTGTAGAGAAATTCAATCCTCGCATGGCTAACGTGCCTCTGGAAAAATGGGATGATGAGCTAGTCAAGCTTTATCGAGAGGCTTACGAGATCTGGGCTCAGGATGAGGATGGCTGGCTGGAAATGTTGGAAATTGAACCGAAACCTTGGGAAGAGTTTCTTAAGTGTCCGGTAGTTCGTATTCCTATCGATGAGCCTTTTTATCCCTACAAAAATAAAGTGGAAGCCGGCGAAAACCCCTTCGCAGCAACGCCTAGCGGTAAGATTGAATTTTCTTCTTCTTATTTCGAGAACACCGATTTAACCCAAACACATTTTCGTGGTCACATGGATCCAATTCCCCGTTGGGAACCAAGCTATATGACCGAACCACCTAATGATAGCTTCTATCATCCAAAGACTGCCCAATATCCTTTATCCCTGGTGACACCGGTTTCTACTTATCGTCAGCACTCCAGTAATGATAATAATCCCTTCCTGCGGGATGACTGCTATCGCCATGCTGTATGGATCAGTGCTGTTGATGCTGAGCAAAGAGGTGTTAAGGATGGGGATAAAGTTCGCGTCTTCAATGAATTCGGCGAAATGATTGTTCCGGCTTACGTTACCTCACGGTGCATGCCGGGAACGGTTGCTATCCATCACGGTGCTTGGTATACGCCCAATGATGAAAAAACAGAGCTTAATCCTTTTGGTGTTGATACGCGCGGAGCCTGCAACTTGCTTATCGGCGATACACACTTGCCTCATGCCCTGGGAGCTTTGTTAATTGCCGGATTAGTAGAAATTGAAAAAGTGGGAGGTGAAAAATAATGGCCCAATCTGGTATCTTTTTTGACCAAAGCCGCTGCTATGCTTGTCAAGCTTGTAGTATTGCCTGCAAGGACTGGAATGACATTGAACCGGGACCGGAAAAATGGCTGACAGTATATGAGTGGGAAAAAGGCACCTACCCTGATTTACGTCTCAACTATTTGGCCTTCTCCTGCGGTCACTGTGAGAATCCCGTTTGTGCTAAGGCCTGTCCCAATGAGGCTATCTTTAAAGAAGATAAATATGGGGCAGTGTTGGTTGATCAGGAAAAATGTGAAGGTTGTCGTAAGTGTTATGATGCCTGTCCTTATGGAGCCCCCAAGTTTGCTAGTGATGCTCAAGGAACTAAAATGAGCAAATGTACAATGTGTATAGATCGGCTTGAACAAGGCGAAAAACCTATTTGCGTACTCTCTTGTCCCTTGCGCGCTTTCGATTTTGGCCCTCTTGAGGAGTTGAAAGAGAAATACGGTGACTTAAGACAACTTGAGGAAATGCCTGATCCCACAATCACCAATCCCGCCTATATCTTTAAACCCAGTGCCCCCAAAAAGAAATTGTTGCCTTACGATAGTGAAAAAGCTATTGAATTATCTAAAAAACGTGGTAATCTGGGAACTTTATATGAAGCTGTGGAAGATGTTAAAAACCTTCAAGATGAGACAGTTAAGAGAAATAAGTTGCAAATGAAATATACTTCCACAGAGGAAATGATGCGAGCTACTCGCAACGATATCGGTTAATATTCTTATAATAGGGAGTTTTTACTATGTGTTTTAGACCACCAAATGCCGCTAAACCGATTAAGTGTCCCAATTGCGGCACTATGAATCCACCCACCAACGCAAAATGCCGTAAGTGTGAAGCGGATTTAAAAGATAAGAGCAATGAGAATAAATAATCTCAACTGAATTTGCCTGAAGGTGCATCTCGCGAGAAAACGAGATGCACTTTCAAGGCTAACCTAGTTAATTAAAGGCGATGCCCCTTGCAAAAATAAGGAGGTTATATTAATTATGGAATGGTTAGGAATACTGGGTATATTCGTAGCATTAGCACTGTTTATTATTCTCTCCATGCGTTCCTTTAATGTTATGATCACAGCCCCCCTTACTGCTTTAATCATTATTGTTACCAACCGTATGGATGTAGTAAATTTCTTCTTGACTGATCCTAAGTTATCTTATTTGTCCGGCGTAGGTGGATTTGTCACCAAAAACTTATTGATCTTTTTGCTTAGTGCTTTATTAGGTAAATACATCGAAGTCAGCGGTGCCTCCAAGTCAATTGCCAATACGATGATTAAGGTTGTTGGTAAAGATAGTCCCTTTAAAATGATGATGGGAGTTTTACTCATCGGTGCTGTCCTCACTTATGGCGGTGTTTCCATGTTCGTGGTTATGTTTGCCATTATTCCTTTGGCAAGACCTCTTTTCAAAGAGTTTAACGTCCCTTGGCATCTATTCGTTATACCTTTTGCCGCAGGAACCTCTTCCTTTACCATGGCAATGCTACCTGGTACACCAGGGTTACAGAACGTCATCCCCGCCCAGGCTATGGGAACTCCCTTAACCGCTGCCGCACCTTTAGGGCTGATTGCCGCTATTGTTACTTTTGCCTACACTGTCTTTTATACGAAAAAACAATTGAAAAAATCCCTTACAGCGGGTGAAGTTTATAATGGACCAACAGATATTGCGGCAGTAGAAGAAAAAAATCTTCCTTCCTTTGGCTTGTCGATTACTCCTTTGATCGTCCTCATTGTTATCTTGATTGGTGGCAGCCAATTGCATATTAGTAACGTAATTTATATTGGTTTGATAGTTTCCATTATTCTTGCTGCTCTCCTCTTTAATGGACATATTAAATCCCAAAAAGAGGTTTTGGGTAACGGGGCACAAAACTGTTTACAACCGGTTCTCTATACTGCAGCTGCTGTTGGTATCGGGGCAGTTATTGGTGCCGCACCGGGATTTGAGGTAATCAATCAGGGAATTGCTAATATGCCTGGCGGTCCTTTAGTTTCCGCTGCTACCTTATCCGGTGTTTTGGCAGGTATTATCGGTTCCGGCAGTGGTGCTTTAGGGATTGTAACCCAGTTTTTCCTTGATCCTTATCTTGCCACCGGTGTTAACCCTGAAGTGCTCCATAGAGTAATTTCCATTAGTGCCTCTACATTTGGTGCTTTGCCTAACTCCGGAGCAATGTTTGGTATGTTTGCCGCTATGTCTTTAACTCATAAAGAAGCCTATAAGCATATGTTTAATGTAGTTGTAGTAGGGCAAACTCTGGCCTTGGTGGTGATTATAGCCCTTAGTGGAGTACTTTACTAATAGAATCATGGTTTCGACATATTAAGAAGTAATGTGAAAGTGTTTTTATAGACTAGAATAATACCTGATTTTTGGTCAGTGTATTCTAGTCTCCTCGCTTTTTAAAAATTGTGAAAATCTTTTCATGATACTCAAAAGTGGGTAAGGGAGGAATAAACGTGGCTGAAGTTGCTAGTTATGATCCCAAAATGGCGCGTAAAGCCGCCATGGCTTCTGTATTCGGAACACTAATTGAATGGTATGATTTTTTTCTGTATGGAACTGCTGCTGCCTTAATTTTTCCTAAAGTGTTTTTTCCAGCTTCTGATGCATATGCGGGTACTCTTCAATCTTTTGCAGTTTTTGCAGTAGGTTTCTGTGCAAGACCGATCGGCGGATTGATTTTCGGCCATTTTGGTGATCGGATGGGTCGTAAAAAGGCCCTCATGATCACAATGTTTCTCATGGGGATAAGTAGTTTTTTAATGGGATGTATACCATCCTATGACTCAATTGGGATATGGGCCCCATTTTTACTTGTAACCTTGAGGGTAATACAAGGAATCGCAGTTGGTGGAGAATGGGGTGGCGCAATTCTCCTTTCTATGGAGTGGGGGAAGAAGAATAAGCAAGGGTTTATGTCAAGTTTGCCGAGCGCAGGAATTGGCATGGGTTTATTATTCTCCTCTGCGGTTGTTTCCATGATGATGTCTGTTGCCGGAGATGGTTTTTATACTTGGGGTTGGCGTGTTTGCTTTTTTATTAGTCTGCTTCTTGTGGTAATCGGTGTGTTTTTGAGGCGGTCTATTGAAGAAACTCCTTCATTCCGTGAGGCGCAAAAATCCCAAAAAGTTGCACGTTCTCCATTACTTGAAGTCCTTAAGAAACATCCAAGATCGGTAATTTGTTCGGCATTGATAAAGATGCCGGAGCATGTATCGACCCAAATCTACATGACGGCTATGATCAATATTGCGATGACGTATTATAATTTGGATAAACAATACCTTGTAAATACGGTTATGGTAGCTAGTATATTAATGTGTTTTAACATAGTGTTAGGTGGCTACATATCGGACAAAATTGGAATTAAGCGCATGTATATGATAGGGGTAGTGCTTACACTGCTTTGGGCATTCCCCTATGTCTCTATCATAAACACCGGAATTCCTCTAGCATTTGCCGTGGCGACAATATTAGCACAGTTTCCTCACCAAACAATGGCTGGATGCCAAGGTGCACTTGTTGCCCAAAGCTTCCCGGTAAACTTGCGATACAGTGGAGCATCCATGGGGGTCCAAATCGCAGCGGTATTTTCCGGTGGTATTGCCCCGCTTGTTAGTACCTATCTTATGCATACTTTTGGTACTATCTATGCTATTGGCTGGTATATAGTTGCCGTATCAGTCGTCGGGATCATCGGTACTGCCCTCATTCCAGTACACCATGAAAGTACTGTAAACGATAGTCAAGTTGGCTTAAGGGAAAATCAAGTTAGCTTGTAGAGATACCCTTGCGGTGTTATATTTGAAGTGTGCAAGTGGGAGGGTGATAGTTTGGATCAAGAAAAGAAGAACTGGGATAAAGAGATCGCTGAAAATTGCATTGGCTGTGGGGAATGCGCAGAAAGCTGCCGTATACTGACAGACTTAGATGAATCCCCGGGAAGCATCGCTTCCAGAGGGGTTGAAACTTCGGAAGCCTATGGGTGCGCACTTTGCGGGAAATGCGAAGCGGTATGCCCCTTGGGTTTAAGTCCTTTCCGGATGTTTGAACAGCGTAGAGTGGAGGCAGTAAAAAACGGGGAAATTGACATTAATGAATTTAAATACTTATTCCCTGACCGTGCAAATACAGTCATGAGCATTTTTAGAGAATACTACGGGATTGATTACTCCGATTTGAATACTACTTCACCGGCAGAAACGGCTTTTTTGCCTGGATGCACCATGCAAACTTATTCCCCCGGGTTGACCAAGAAAGTCTATGCCACATTAGCTAATAAATATGAAAAACCTTTGTTCTTGAATGACTGTTGCGGTATCCCTATGTATCATATTGGACTGCCGGAAAGAGGCGACAGAATTAAGGCTGCCTTGAGGGAGAAGGCTCACCGGTTAGGAGTAAAAAACTTGGTTGTGGCCTGTCCGAATTGTTATTATCAGTTAAAGAAAGAAGCTGCTTTTCAGGACTTGGAGATAATGACTGTTTATGAAGCTTTACAAGATGAATTTATACCAAGGGATGGATTGGAAGTCTATACTATTCACGATTCTTGCCCTGATCGTTTTGAAGGAGTTTATAGTAAACAGGTTAGAGAAGCTCTTGATCGGGCCGGTTACCGGAAAGTAGAAATGAAGCATCATGGTAGAGATTCCGTTTGCTGCGGAAGCAGCGGACAGCTTGGTCATTTTCGGCCGGAATGGGCAACAGAGCATGAAGAGCAGAATTTGAACGAAGCTAAAGACGCTGGGGCGGATACTTTGTTGGCATATTGTCACGCTTGTGTGCTTAATTTTGGCAACATTGCAGATAGTAAAATTAAAGTGCGCCATGCTCTGAATATTTTACTGGATTTTGAAGAGAACTACGATGAAGTAAAGGGAAAAGCTGCCGCAATGTTCGAGGGAGAAGAGGGATATGATCTTTATCTAAAACTTTTTGAGACGGAGTAATATGTATCTTATCTAGAAAGTTTCCGGTTGATGTATCTTATCTTCCGGAGACTTTTTTGTAATGAGTTTCATTTTAAGGGTGAACAGTTTCATAATGAAAATTTCAGTCTTAAAACAGGAAACTCAAATTATAAAAGTCTTAACAAAATGAGGCTTTTGAAGGACTTATTAAGAGTTTAGAGGTCTGGCACAAATCTTGCATACAAAATATATATGTGAAATATGCAGCAAATTATCGGCAATCTCATATACGGAAGGGGAATAAGTGATGGGTTACGATGAGGAAACTCAAGATGCTTGTCAAAAAATCATCGACGGCTGTATAGGTTGTGGACAATGTATTTCTGAATGTAGGTTATTGGAGGGTATCGGCGAGGATCTAATAAGCCTGGCCACTCGTCAACCCACGGTAGCAGAAGCCTATTCCTGTACTTTGTGTGGTTTATGCGAAGGTGTATGCCCAGTGTCATTAAGTCCTAAAAGCATGTTCGCAGCGACACGTAAGCAGGCGGTTGCCAATCAGGAAATTGAGATCGAGGAATACAAATATATGTTTCCCGATCGTAAACTTAACGTTATGAAAATTTACCGCGAAGTACAGGGGATTGCTTATAAAGATCTTAAAGTTGACCATGAAGGTGAAGTGGCTTTTTTTCCTGGTTGCACACTGTTGACTTATGATTCTCAGTTAGTCTATAAGATTTTTCACAACTTGGAACAAAAATACCACCCTATTTCCTTTTTAACAGATTGCTGTGGTATACCTCTATACCAGCTAGGTATGCAGGAAAGGGCGGAAAATTATACTCAAGGCTTGAGAGAAAAAATTAAGCACTTAAAAGTTAAGACACTAATTTTTGCTTGTTCTAACTGTTACTATCAATTAAGGGGTGCGGTAGAAGAACTGGGAATTAACGCTATATCAGTCTATGAAGCCCTAGGGGATTCGAAAGCTTTCAATACACCAATCGCTAAAAGTGCTGAAAAGGTCGTTACGATTCATGATTCTTGCCCGGACCGTTTTGACGGCATATTTGCACGACAAGCTAGGCAGGCCCTGAAAGCAAAGGGATATTCGTTAGTTGAGATGGAGCACAACCAGGAAAAAGCAATTTGCTGCGGCAGCGGTGGGCAGGCGTCTCATTTTGCTCCGGCGTTAGCCCAGAGTCTCGTTGAGGCTCGCTTAGTGGAAGTAGATGGACTAAAGATTGATATCCTAGCCTCTTATTGTCTAGGGTGTGTCCTCAATTTAAGTAAGAATCAAGAGAAGATTCCTGTGCAGCACGTCCTGAATTTGCTTTTAGATTTTAAACAAGATTTTGCTGGATTAAAAAAGCAATCTAAAACTCTATTTGAGGGACCTGAGGGAGAAGAACTTTGGGCAAGAATTATGGCTGATTGACCCTTCACTTTCCACAAGGGGGGAAGTTAAACTATTCGTACTAAAGGAGAAAGCAAATGAACTATAAAGAACTCAGTAAAATCTTTAAAGAGACTCTTTCCCTTCGCTGGGATCCGGTGGCGGTGAGAATGATGCGAAAAGGGGAAGAAAGACCACCGCAAATGATCGAGCCTCCCGTTCCCTTAAGACACTGCCAATCAATTATTACCGCCAGACGGGGTAATTGTCTCTATATGCCGCCACGTAGTCATGCTTGCCCTGATGGAACAGGGGTATTAGGTCTGGTGGAAATGTCACCGAAGTTAAGATCAGGAGATCTCTATCTTCTCTTTAAAAAAATGCCGAATCTTGAAACAGCCCGCAAAATGATTAGCTCTCGCCCGGAGTTCGAGGTAGGGAACTATGAAGCCACTCTTTTGGCACCTTTACCTAAGGCAACCTTTGAACCGGATGTAGTGATTTTTACCCTTTGGCCGGAGCAAGCTATGTGGCTTTGCTGTGCTCAAACTTATGCTACCGGTCAGCGCCAAAACTTTAAAACTTCAGGATTTAATTCAGCTTGTGCCGACTTAATTGTTCAAACGATAACTTCCGGAGAGATGAATATATCCTTTGGTTGTTATGGGGCCAGGGCTTCCAGTGAAATCGATGATTTCGAACTTTATTTATCTATACCTACTCCATTGCTGGAACCTATCGCCAAAGCCTTGCAAAAATTATCTGAGAAAAGTATTCCAGAGGAACGGAATAAGATCTATCTACACCCGGTTATGGATAGAGTAGGCTCCCGCAGATCCCAGACCCAGGCCGAGGAAAATGGAGCAAGGGTTGAATTATTTGTTGATATTGAGCAGTGTATGGGGGATGGCCTTTGTGTTGATTTTTGCCCTTCCGGGGTATTGGAAATTATAGAGATAGAAGGCCGGCAGGTTGCCCAAGCTATTCATCCCGACGGATGTAGTGCTTGTTATACCTGTGTAGGTCAGTGCCCCAATCAAGCAATTCAACTTTCATATATTTAGGAGTGGAAAAATGGCTGCGGAATTTAAACTCTTAGGAACTAGTGCCGGTCTAGGCGTTCCTGCTTTTCATTGTAATTGTGTTGCCTGTAAAGAAGCCTTAGCTAACCCGCGGTGGTCAAGAACGCGTAGCGGTGCTGTAATCAATACCGGAAACGAAACAATTTTAGTGGATGCTTCACCTGACTTAAGAGGACAGTTACTTAAGGAGGGCATTAAAGCTGTAGATTATTTATTTATTACCCATTGGCATTATGACCACTTTGGAGGAATTGGCGATCTGGAGTACTATGTTAAGCTTGAGCGGAAAGAACCTATAAAGCTATTCTTGCCGCCTAGCGCAGTGGATTCTTTTAGTGAGGCTTATCCATTTTTGGAGGATGTCTTTGACCTCCATACCTGGGAGTTTGAATATCAATATTCCTTTGCCGACCTTCGGCTCACTGTTTTGCCCGCCAGCCATAGTATTGAGACAGGCGGAATTTTCCTTGAAAGAGAAAAAAGCATAGCCTATTTTACGGATACCGCCGGATTTCCCAAGCAAACCGCGCAGAAGATCCGAGGAGTAGATACTCTAATTTGCGATGCCACTTTTAACGGTGAGAATTGGTTTCCCCATAGTCATATGAACTGGGAAGAGGCGGTTAAATTAGGCCAAAGTCTCAAAGCGCGACATATCGTACTGACTCATATGGCAATGCACTATAGTAAACCTATTACTGTTGAAGAACTCCAGAGTATGCTTATTGATTTCAAGGAAGTATCTGTTGCTTATGATGGTATGTCATTAATTTTTTAAAACTAAAAAATCCCTAAGGTATCTAATGCTTTAGGGATTTTTCAGTTCCACGCTAGATTCCTAAAAAGATACTGATTTTATCAAAATGAAAGAAAGTATGGTATATGGAAAGAAATGTAGACGGTTTTAGGCCGTTTTTTTGACCATCTAGTTTGGCATGGATTTTGCAATATACCAGAGTAGGATATTTATATTTCTTTTATAGTAACGAAAGGTACAACCTTTCGTGCACAACAGGTTATGGAGGGAGAAAATGAGCACGAAAATTGATTTAGAGCAAGAAGGAGTCGAAGTCAAAAAAGCTTGCTGTTACTTCTGTCATCAGAACTGCGGCTGCTTGGTTTATGTAAAAGACGGCAAGATCCTTCATTTCGAAGGGGATCCTGATTACCCCACCAACACCGGCGGCTTATGCTGTCGCGGTAATGTTAATCTAATTCATCTGGATCACGAAGCAAGAGTGAATTTCCCCCTAAAGCGCAAAGGAGAACGTGGGTCAGGGGAATGGGAAAGAATCACCTGGGAACAAGCCATTGATGAAATTGGCACCAAACTCGAAGAGATCCGTAAACAGTATGGCGCTGAAGCAGTAGCTACAGCCGGTGGAACTGCCCGAACAGATGACTGGGCGCGGCGGCGCTTTATGAACCTCTTTGGTAGTCCCAATGGTTTTCATAATTCACATTTATGCTGGATTCCTACTTTTATGGTTGAAACTGCAGTATATGGCTGGAGTCCTTTCGAGATTGATCTGGGAGCAAGTAGGTGCATAGTTTTGTGGGGACAAAATCCAGGGGCATCAACTTTGCCGGAAATGAGCGGAATCAATGCGCTTAAGGCCAAAGGACTCAAGGTAATTGTTATCGACCCTCGTTTTACGGAGACTGCCGCGAAAGCCGATCTTTGGCTCCCGGTAAGGCCGGGTTCGGACTTGGCCCTGGCCTTAGCTTGGATAAATGTAATTATTTATGAGGGCTTGGCCGATTATGATTTTGTCTATGAACATTGTGTAGGGTTTGACGAACTTATGGCTCATGTGGAAGAGTACACGCCGGAGTGGGCTGAGCCACTTACAGGAGTTAGTGCTGATCTTATCCGGGAAGGCGCACGGATGTATGCCATGAACAAACCCGGCAATATCCAATGGGGTGTAGCCATTGATCAAATCGGTAAGCCTGCCGGAGCTGCAATGCATGCCAGGGCTATTTTAAGAGCCATTACTGGTAATTTGGATTGTCCCGGGGCAGATCTTTTGACCGGTCCCAGCCAAGAGTTTGTTACTGATGAAGAAATGGAGCTTAATGAATACCTAAATGAAGAACAAAGGGCAAAACAACTGGGTTCAGATAAATTCAAATTGGTTACCTGGCCCGGCTATGGGAAAATCGCTGAAATTACGAAGAAATATTGGGGTAAAGCACCGACGGCAGAGTGGATGTGTGAGGCTCATCCCCCCACAGTCTATAATGCTATTTTGACTGGAAAACCATATCCGGTAAAAGCTTTATTAGTTTCGGCTACAAACCCGGTGAATTCCTATGGGGAAAGTCTGAAGACCCTAGCCGCTTTGAAAGCTGTTGATTTCATGGTTACTTGTGATTATTGGCTGACACCGACGGCTATGTTATCGGACTATGTACTGCCTATGGCAGGTTCTTTTGAACGTCCGACCATCACTTCCACTTACGGTTGTTCCGATTTCTTAATGTGTTCCCAACGGGCGATTCAGCCTATGTATGAGCGCCATACGGATTTTGAATTCTGGCGGGACCTTGGTATCAGATTGGGACAAAAAGAACACTGGCCTTGGGAGACCCTGGAAGATGCATATTTCTACCGGATTAAGGATCTGGGCTATGGCGTGGAAAGCTATGATGAGTTTGTGGAGTTTTATCGCTTCCATTTCCCGGAAAGAGAGTACTTTAAATATAAAGAAAGAGGCGGATTCGCTACCCCTTCCGGCAAAGTAGAGATTTATTCCAGTGTCCTCGAAGAACTGGGATACCCTCCACTGCCGTCATATATTCCGCCGGTAGAAAATGAGATTGATCATCCGGAGCTAGCTAAGGAATATCCTTTGGTCTTGACAACCGGGGCTGGAGTAATGCCTTTCCACCATTCCGAACATTTCCAAATCAAGGAGCTCCGTTTTATCCGGCATGAGCCTCACATGGAAATTAATCCTGATACCGCTGCGGAATACGGCATTCAAGAAGGGGATTGGGTCTGGATTGAAACTAAGCGTGGGCGTATTAAGCAAAAAGCTAGCCTTACAGAAGGAATCAGGCCTGGAACAGTCTTCACAGAACGGGGTTGGTGGTTCCCGGAGCGGGATATGCGCGATCCTCAGTTGGGAGGCTGCCTTGAATCCAATACCAACGTCCTCACCAGTACAGCAGATGAAGATTGTGATCCCCTGAGCGGGAGTTGGGCAAACCGTGGTTTACTGTGTAAAGTTTATAAGGTTAACGGCTCAGACAGAAAGGAGGATAAATAAACATGGCACGTTATGCAATGGTTATTGATACTCGCAAATGTACGGGCTGTCAATCCTGCACAGTGGCTTGTCGAGTTAATAATGAACTTCCCATCGATATGATTTATAACCCCGTAACCACTCATGGACCACTTGGAAAATTCCCCAATGTGCGGATGGTTCATCTTCCGCTATTATGTATGCATTGTGGCAATTCCCCTTGTGTAGATGCCTGCCCCACCGGGGCTTCGCAACAGCGGGAAGACGGTATTGTTTGGGTGGAAGATAGCAAGTGCGTAGGCTGTAAAGCTTGCGTTATGGCTTGCCCCTATGGAGCTCGGATACCCAATGCTCAAACTGGGATAGTCCAAAAATGCAACTTCTGTAAAGATGAAAGAGTGGACCAAGGGAAAGTACCCTATTGTGTACAGACTTGTCATCAAAAAGCCCGGATCTTTGGCGATATTGAGGATCCGGAAAGTGAAGTTTTTAAATTGGTCAATAGCACTAAAACGACTGGGCGTCTGTTGGAAGAGTTGGGCACAGAACCCTATGTCTATTATCTTTACTGATTGGAGGGATGGAAATGAGCCAAAAACATGAAACCTGGGGCTGGATGTTAGCCTTTGACTTCTTCTTCGCCGGTATGGGTGCCGCAATGCTGCTTTTCGCCGGAATTGCCGAGTTATTTTTAGGCAGCAATCTCTCTACTTTAGGGATTTTTGCCGGGGCTGTGTTTGTTGCTTTAGGTGCTGGTCTTTTGATTCTGGAATTAGGCAGGCCTTTCCAGGCTTTGCGGGTGTTCATGAACCCTAAAGCTATCCTTACTTTTGGAGCTTGGAATATGTCCATTGCCATTATCGCGGGACTCCTACTTTGGTCAACTTGGGTTAATGTATTTCCTTGGTTTGGCCTTGTGGGTCTACGGAAGATCCTGGCTATGATCTGTATTATCACCGGATTTATCGTGGCCACTTACCCTGGGGTCTTGTTGGCACGGCATAAATCCCGTCCTTTCTGGAATGGACCGGGGATGATGATTCTCTTCTTGACCTCTTCTTTGCTTACCGGACTTGCTGCTTTTGCGGTTTGTGGCTGGATTACCGAAGGAGCACCTGTGGTATCTAGTGTATTTCCTAAATTGGCAGCCGGACTTTGTGCTTTCCAATTTGTCATTTGGATTGGTTATATCTGGATTAAGAATACCGGAACCACCGATCGGGAAGCGGTAGCAGTGAAACGTTGGACCAGTGGCAATTTTGCCAATCCTTTCCGCGTTGGTTTTATGTTCCTTGGTACAGTCGTTCCCTTAATTCTATTTTTAATTCCCAATATGGTTTCCGTAGGTATGGCAGGATTATTAGCTATTCTTGGTGGTTTGTTGATGCGTAATCTAGTGGTATATGCCGGTCAGGATCGCACCTGGCTGCCTGGTGAGGAAAAATATCGCTCCAGATTACCACATGGTGATGAGGCTTTCTTGCAAAAAGTTTGGACAAAACAGATTTAAGGTACTTGGCTTTGCCAGTTTTGATTTGCTCTTTGATTAAGGGCCCGAGTGCAACTTCTCGGAAGCTAACCCAATGGT
>NZ_CEVWNY010000059.1:0-17811 GCF_982384815.1 Desulfitobacterium sp.
TAAAAAATGGGATCGGGTTTTTCAATGGGACTATCCGAATTTTCAGTGGTTCAGCGGTGGTTTAACCAACATCTCCTATAACTGCCTGGATTACAATGTAGCTAAGGGCCGGGGCGGTAGAGCTGCGATCGTGGCGGAAAACGGTGAGGGCGAGCCCAGGGTGGTTACATATGCCCAGCTGCTTGACCTTGTGCGCAAATATGCCGCCGCTTTAAGGGGATTAGGAGTTAAAAAAGGGGATAGAGTATGCATTTATATGCCTACGGGGGTGGAATCGATGGCAGCGATGTTGGCTTGCGCTCGCGTCGGTGCCATCCATGTCACTATTTTTGCCGGTTTCTCCTCCCTTGCCGTAGCCGAAAGGGTTAAGATATCCGGGGCAGAGTATATGCTAATTCAAGATCAAGCAAATCGCCGGGGCAAACCGCTCAATCTCAAACAGATTGTGGATGATGGTATAGGATTATGTCCACCGGAACAGATCAAGAAGGTTGTAGTGTTGGTTAAAGGTAATTGCCCGGCAATGGTGGAAGGCCGGGATATTACCTGGGAGGAGTTTCTGGCCGGCGGGGTGGGTCAAAGCTCTGAAGTGGAACAAATGGAGGCCAATGAGCCGCTGTTTTTGCTGCCCACCTCAGGAACAACCGCCAAACCTAAAGTGACGGTGCAAAAGCATGGCGGCTATCAGATCTATGTGTACAGTATGGCGAAATGGGTTTATGATTTACAGGAAAGCGATATCTGGTTTTGTACTTCGGATATCGGCTGGATCGTGGGACATAGCTTTAATGTTTACGGACCTCTTTTATGCGGTGCGACATCGGTAGTGTATGACGGGACTCCCGACTATCCCAATAAGGATATGTGGTGGGATATTGCCGAGCGCAATCAAGCCACAACTTTATGGCTGTCACCGACCGGTGTGCGCGGACTCATGCGCTTAGGCATTGAACACGCCAGAAAACATGATTTGAGTTCGGTTAAAAAGATCTTTTGTGCCGGTGAAGTCTTAAATCCGCCCGCTTGGCAATGGTTGCAGGAAGAAGTATTTGAAAACCGTGTACCGGTGATCGACCATATGTGGCAAACCGAAACTTCCGGCCCCATTTTTGGTAATCCTTATGGTTTAGGCATGATTCCGATCAAACCGGGTTCGGCGGGGATTCCGCTGCCGGGTATCATTGCTCAGGTTGTAGACGAAAAGACCGGTAAACCGACTGCTCCCGGTGAAAAAGGCATTGTGGTTATTAAAAGACCATTCCCGGGTATGGTTTCCACCTTATGGAACGACCCTGAAACATACCGCAGGGAGTACTGGGAACGGCAAAGCGTAACCAAAGGAGCTTATTATTGCGGCGATGCGGCCAGCATTGATGAGGACGGTTATTTGTGGTTTGCCGGTCGTTCCGATGAAGTCATTAAAATTGCCGCCCATAGGATTGGCACAATTGAAGTGGAAAATGCTTTGATTTCCCATCCGGCTGTGGTTGAGACCGGTGTGTCCGGTGTTCCGGATGAGATTAAAGGCGAGGTTGCTTGCGCTTTTGTGGTACTTAAACAGGGCTATGAACCCTGTGAAGCACTGAAAAAGGAATTAATCCTGCATGTCCGAAATACAATGGGCGCCATTGCCGTAATCCGGGATATTGAGTTTGTACGCTCTCTGCCGAAAACCCGTAGCGGCAAGATCATGCGCCGGGTTATGAAAACACTCTGGTTAGACAAAGAATTGGGTGATTTGTCAACAATCGAAGAAGCGGGTTCTATTGATGAAATTCGCGAAGCGATTAATAAAATGCGTCACGAGGCCTAAGTCAAGTTCTGCCGGTAAATAAAAAGGATTTATGATTCCTATTAAGGGGCAATTGCTTACAGATTTGTTTGTAAGTAATTGCCCCCTTTTTTAGGTAGTTGACCACTCAAATAATGGATACGAATAAATAATTTTAAATTGGTACATTAATAGCTATGTAAAGCTATTTTAAGGAGGTAGTCCTATGACAATAATGGATAAAGTAGGAGCCGCTACACGGGCAACTGTTCAAGGTATTGTGGATCGGGAACCGGTAAACTATCTAGAGGGAGGCGGCATTTATGGTATAATTGCTCAAGGCCGCTACAATTTATCCTCTATGGAAATCATGTACAACCATGCTCAGGATCCACAACTGAAAGAACTCATTCAAGAAGGAATGGATAAACTAGTTAAGCCTTTGCTTAAAGAGTGTGAAGGACTTCTGGAGGAAAGTAATGCTGAAGTACCGCGCTTTCACTTCAATAACCACAAATTACATACAACCATAGACATCCCTGATGATGCAAGACTCTCCGATATGGAAGTGGCTGCCGGTGTGGGAACTATGGCTAAAGCTGCCCAATTGAACATCTTAGCAGCAATGCACAGCTCTTATCAATTGCATATTGGTATGATGTTCCGTAGATTCCTTGATGAAGGTCTTGATTGGAACTATCGCCTTCTCCAGCTTATGATTAACCGTGGATGGTTGCCTCACCTCGCAAAAATAACCCATTAGAGAAATTATAACGGAAAAAGCTGACGGTCAATAAGCTTCTTTTGACTGTCGGCTTTTACTTTTAGAATATAAAAAAAGGGAGTAAGGATCTGATTGTGATCCCAACTCCCCAGTAGTTAAGAAAAATAGAAAGGTTTATATCTAATCTTTAATTTTTTCACGACGGGTTAGTCGTTTACCCGGGCGACAAAATTAACTTGGCGCAGGGGGATGCGAACACTTTGACGTAATCCGCAAATGGGTCTGCCTGAATTGGAATAGAGCCGGGCTTGAGTTAAGAGAAGAATTCCTTCTCTAATTCCGGAATAGTTCCCGATCCAGTAGCTTGAATCTACGCCGACTTGTACCCTTGTTCCGAGTTCAACATTAAAGAACAGTGCATTAAACGGCATACAGTATTGACCGAAATACATCATCAGGTCCCCTTTCATTTCTTTTAGCCATGAATATGGCTTCATAAGATAAGAAAGTGGGGAAGATAATGTTTTCTTAATTTAATATATGTACAAGTTATCTATCAGTTACACTGAAAATTAATATATGGGAAAACCTAAATAAAACACGGGAAGGTCTAATTGCCCTTCCCGTGTTTCCCGTTACTGTTCTTCATCGTTATTTTCGTGTTCGGTTTCGTTCATAGGATTTTCAGAGGCTGGTTCTAAAAGTTTATTAAAAAATTCTTGGGCAGACCTATTAGTTCTTTGCACTGATTCCGCTAATCTTTGAGCGGATGCATCTAAATCCTTTTTAATTTCCGCCAGTCTTTTCGCAAAGTTCCCTACAACCCCATTGACACTATCTTCCTGGATCTGAGGTGAGTTTTCTTCCGGGACTTCATTGACAAAGGTTACCATATTAAGTGGAACCCGGGCCACAGGATAATTGTCTCGGATCGGACTTCCGGAGTCTGCAAACAATTGGGCGTTGTTTAGTACAACGATGCCCCTTTCAAATCCGGCAAGGATGCCAACCCAATAGCCTGCATTGACACCGACACGTATTCGTGTACCAATTGTAAAGCCATTAAAGGAGGCGAGTATACTTTGGTTAATGACGTTATTACCGAATAGCATATAGTTCGATCTCCTTTCTCAAAGATCTCTACCCGCATTTATCATTTTTCCTCAAGTTGACATTTCTTAGTTCACAGGAAATTATAGACATGTCCCACCTTCTTTTTACCATGATATGTAAAAAGGGCGATTTTTGTTACGAACAGACGGTATCTATTCGTAAAGAGTAAAATTTACCATGGAATAGGGCAACCTGAAAAGACATAAAGTGTGATAAGAACTCCGCCAGGGGGGCCGGCATATGAAGAAAAGAGGAATTCTGTTACTCATCTTAATCAGTACCGTGTTAATTGGGGGTATCGCGGGAGGCTTATTATGGAAACCCGACCCAACAGAGTTGCTTATACACGGCCTAGACCAATTGAATCAAGCGACCTCTTTTCGCTACACTATGACCCAACATCAAACGGTAGAAGGAAAGGATCGCCTACTCAATCAGATTTTAGGAGAAAAGGACGGTGGGAATACTCGAATCTCAGGGAAGATTACGGGCACGGATGTGGAAATGATCCTTACCGGTGAAGGTTTTTTTATGCAAGACCCACTTACAAAACGGTGGATTCGTTATCCCAGTGTCCCGGCTGCCCATGAAGTCTTTCTGGCGGAGCTCAATCCCATATCATCACTGCAATTTAAAGAGCACGGTGAGGTGGTGCTTCAGGGTCAAGAAAAGCTCAACGATGTGAAGAATTGGGTAATTAAATTCAGCCCCACAATCCAAAACCAGATCATGGAGAGCGGATGGACCGACTTTTCCTACATTGTGTTTATCGGTAAAGGAGATAAACTGATTCACCGGGTGATTATTGAAGCCAAAAGTAAGACGGATAAGCAGTTAATGTCTTTGATGATGGATTTTAAAGACTACGGTGAAAAGATTGATATTGAACTTCCTAAACTATAGGTAAACGGATCAAAAGAAAGGAGCTTTGATAACTTTTCTGAAATAAACAATTCGATTGACATTAGAGGCCTTCCCGGGGCAAAATCGGGGGGCCTCTTTCTAGTGTAGTCATCCTGAGCAAGGGCGAAGAATCTTTTTATAGGTTTCCGTACTTTACTATCAAATATGGCGAAAATGTTCGGGTTTTGTGTGATTTTGTTTGACTATACTAGTATTTTTCTGCTATAATTTTGTTTCTAGAAGGTTATATTTCCGCGGAGGTGTCTTTAGGTGGAGGACAAAATTGGCAAGATTTTATTAAGTTATGAGGAAATCCAAAAGCGCATTACTGAACTGGGTGAAGAACTTACCCGTGACTATAAAGGTAAGAATTTATTAGTTTTGGGGATTCTTAAAGGGGCAGTGCCCTTCATGGCCGATTTGATTCGGGAGGTTAAAATCCCTTTGAAGTATGATTTTATGGCAGTTTCCAGTTATGGTGCGTCCACTCACTCTTCCGGGGTGGTCAGAATTCTTAAGGACCTGGACCGTAGTGTGGAGGATGTACATATATTGATAGTTGAAGATATTATTGATACCGGCCTAACTTTAAAGTATCTAAAAGAGAACCTGGCCGCCCGGAATCCTCTCAGTGTGAAGGTTGTGACTTTGTTGGACAAGCCTGATCGCCGGAAGGTAGAAGTGGTGCCGGATTATAACGGATTTACCATTCCTGATGAATTTGTAGTTGGCTATGGACTTGATTTTGATGAACTGTATCGTAATTTACCCTATGTAGGGGTTCTAAAACCGGAAGCTTATAAAGGTGAAGGTTAAAGTTTGGGATCTGCCCTAGAAAAGATCCTTCGCATATGCTCAGGATGACACGGTGTTTGGTCTCCGTCATACTGAGCGATCAGCGAAGTATCTTGACCCAATATTTTTTCCGTCCCTCGGTAATGCATCTTATGCAGCATAAAAGTCCGGCTTGTGTATCTTGATAGAATTTTGAAAGATTAAAGATTGGGGGTATAGGGATGGCTCAAGAGCTAGTATTAGTTCTGGATTTTGGTGGTCAATACAATCAGCTCATTGCTCGACGTGTCCGGGAAGCCCATGTGTATTCGGAGATGATATCTTATAAGACTCCCGTAGAGGAGATTAAGAAGAGAAACCCCAAAGGAATTATTTTATCTGGGGGACCGGCCAGTGTTAACCAAGCGGGAGCGCCCTTGGTGGATAAGGCTATTTATGAACTGGGCATTCCCGTTTTTGGTATTTGCTATGGCATGCAGCTAATGACCGCCCAATTAGGCGGAAAAGTACATCATCCCGAAGTTCGGGAATACGGCAAAACCATGCTTCATGTAGATCAAGCTAGTGGTTTATGGCAAGGCTTAGGGGGAGAACGTCAATGCTGGATGAGCCACGGAGATTCCGTCATTGAGCTTCCCGAGGGCTTTGTAATTGCCGCTCATACTGAACATACCCCGGTAGCGGCTATGATGGATGAGAAACGCCGTTTTTACGGGGTCCAGTACCATCCCGAGGTTAAGCATACCCCTGACGGACAAACCATGCTGGAGCATTTCTTATTCGATATCTGCGGCTGTCATGGGGACTGGACAATGGAATCCTTTATCGATGCTCAAGTCCAAGCCATCCGGGAAAAAGTAGGAGACCGTCACGTCCTTTGCGCCTTAAGCGGTGGGGTAGATTCTTCCGTAGCGGCGGTGTTGGTTCACAAAGCTATCGGGGATCAACTGACTTGTGTCTTTGTCGATCATGGTTTTATGCGTAAAAATGAACCTGAGCAAGTCAAGAAAATCTTCTCCGAGCAGTTTCATTTGAACCTAGTATTTGTGGATGCACGGGAACGCTTCATGGCTAAGGTCAGCGGCGTCTCCGATCCTGAGTCCAAGCGGATCGCTATTGGCAATGAATTTATTCGTCTTTTTGAGGATGAGGCTCGGAAATTAGGCCAGATTGATTTCTTGGTCCAAGGCACAGTTTATCCGGATATTGTGGAGAGCGGTACCGATACAGCGGAAACCATTAAGAGCCATCACAATGTAGGCGGGCTGCCGGAAGATATGCATTTTGAACTGATTGAGCCTCTGCGTGCGCTCTTTAAGGATGAAGTTCGGGAAGTAGGAGCTGAATTAGGAATCCCCGCTGAGATCGTCTGGCGGCAGCCTTTCCCGGGACCGGGACTGGCTATCCGTATCATTGGCGAAATAACAAAAGAAAAACTGGATATTCTCCGGGAAGCTGATGCCATTATCGTGGAAGAAATCCGCAACGCGGGGCTGTACAAAGAAATTTGGCAATCCTTTGCCGTGCTTCCCTCTATCCGTAGTGTAGGCGTCATGGGGGATGGCCGAACCTATGCTTATCCCATTGTGGTCCGGGCTGTCACCAGTGAGGACGCTATGACGGCAGATTGGGCAAGGCTGCCTTATGAGCTTTTGGAGAGAATATCCACACGAATTGTCAATGAAGTGCAGGGCGTCAACCGCGTCGTCTATGATATCACCTCGAAGCCTCCTGGCACGATTGAGTGGGAATAATACGAATAAACAAACGGCCAGATTTGGTAAAACCAAGTCTTGGCCGTTTACTTTTGCTCTAAAGGTGTTGTTCACTTATTGGTGCTGTGTTGTTTATTGGGCAGTTTCCGGTCAGGGTTGCCTTTGCCTTGATGCTTTTGGTTCTCTTCAGCCTTCTTCTTGTCCTCATTAAATTTTTCTACAAAGTCCATGGTTACCCTCCTTGTTGCGTAATCGCTATTACTTTAACCACGAACTTCTAAAAACATTCTTTCTAATAACTTCTATATCTTTAGTCAAAAATTCTTTAGTCTACAAAGATCTTCTTTAACAGACTATCGGTAACCACGCCACTCCCGCCGATTACTTGCACTTTTTGTTCCCCTAAGCCCTTAGGGATCAAATAAGATTTGGCTGTAGCGATTCCGTCATTCCCGGTTAAGATAATCGGGGATTTCATCTGAGCCGCTATGATAGAGCCGGAGAGGGCATCAGGGTAGTTTACCCCGGTAGCTAGGTAGGCGATACTGTCATTAAGTGTTGAGCTAAATTCGTTTAATATAGCTAAATTAGTTTCATAACGATTGTTTCCTTCCAGGCGCTTAGCGTGAGGGATTTGGTTAAAAACACTATTGCTGACGACACCTGTTCCTCCCACCACATAGGCCATGGTCAGATCCCGACTTTCGATAAACCTTGATAATCCTTCCGGTAATCTGTTCATAGGGGTAAGCAAAATGGGGATTTCTTTACTTGCAGCCACTGCGGCAGCGGAGAGAGCATCGGGAAAATTCTCTCCGGTGCAGATAAAAGCTTCACTGAAATCCCCCAGCTCTTTGGCGATAGCCAGGGAGGTTTCATAACGGGAAGCGCCTTCAATTCGGCGTACATTCATTTCTTTGGCTTTCAGGGAGTTCTCTATTCCTTGGGATACTGCGCCGGTGCCGCCAATAATGATAATATTTTTTGCTCCTAAACGTGAGATTTCTGCTTCGATGGCAGGATTAAGGGCTTGGGTAGGAGCCAACAAGATTGGAGCGTTGTATTTTTTTGCTAGAGGAGCAGCGGATAGAGCATCGGGAAAATTCTCACCGGTAACGAGAAAAGCGTAGGAAGATCCATTGGGGAAACCAGCTTGGGATATGGCTGCAGAAGTTTGGTAGCGGTCATCGCCGGCAATACGTTTGCCGTGAAAAATATAGGTGAGAGAAGTTTCAGGGTTATTCAAATCAATGGGGATTTCACTGGAAACTGCATTACCCGAGCTATCCATAACAATAAGTTTAACTAGGATATTATCAATATTATCGCCACGCAGCTGTTTTCTATTGAGAGCTGAAGTATAGGTGCCACCTTTGTTGGTGGGATTCATTAGGTAGATGATCTGACTGTTTTCCGCAGGAGAGGGTATACCTACGATGCTATAGTTCAAAGGTTCACCGGAATCATCTTCGCATTTTTCCCACTTAAAAATCAACTCGTCATTAGTTACTCCTGTAAATTGAAGGAAAGGTTTAGAAGGGGCTTTGTGGTCGGTTTTTCCTTTTTGGCCGGAGAGTTTTACAAAATACTCGTAGAGTCCAGGCACATCCCATGCAAGGGGAATTTGAGCATTTTCTTGGGGATTAAATTGAAAGGTTTTGATTTGGGCTAAGGTTGGGCTGCCAAAAAGCTGAGCATAATCCTCAGCGGCAATTTCGGAGATAGACCAACTATGATCACCTTTTTCTAATTGCTCATATTGTTTGAGATTGCGGATAGCGGTGTATTCAGAGGAGAGGAAGTTATTAGTGATCTCGTCTTTTTTGTTAAGGTAATAGTAGATAAAATGATGTCCATATTCATGAGCAAGGGTAACTAAGATATGTGGGTTATCATCGCTCACTCCAAAAAGGTCGATATAACGACCGGGAGTGAGCTTTTTGTTAGCCCATTCTCCATGCCACATCCCAGCGGTATTGATCCCTTTTGAATAGTCCGGATAAAGATTAATATGGGAAAGATATTTTACTTCTTCACCCATGGTGTTTTTTGCGAATTCCTCGTAAATCCATTTGAGTTTGTCTAAGCCGTAATCCGGAACATAACTGCGGATCTCTACGCCATTTTCCCCTTTATAGGTAAGAAGTGGAGTGCTTTGGTTAGCGACCACGATATTTCCACTGAATAAGATAAATACCAAGGTAAAGGTGGTAATAAGTGAAATCATTCTTTTCAAGCAGATCGCCCCCTTATCAGTATATTCGTTATGTATTTCACAACTCCTTTTTCTCTAAAACATTAAACCTATACGAGATATGACTAGGTTTGGCAGGGGGGACATTCATCATTAAGCGTGAAGTTTTTAGCAAGGTTAAATTTCAATCTCTAATCTTAGGTGAAGATGTAAAGTTTATGGAGGCTGTCACTTATGTTAGGAGACTGCCTAGTATGATCATTGGCTGAAACAAATCGAACATTAACCAAATAAAATTAAAAAATGTTCGAAAAACTATTGACCATTATGGTGGGGAAAGCTACAATGATTCTAAGGGTTTCAGTATGAGGGAAGATTTTATTACATCTTAATATTGCGTTCATATAATCGCGGAGATAGGGTCCGCAAGTTTCTACCGGGCTACCGTAAATGGCCTGACTATGAGCGAAAGTGTGCCTAGGGTATTTTCCCGAGCGGCACAGGTCTGATGGTTGTTGACCGTTGGATTACACCGAAGGGACAAAAACCCAGGCGGGAAGGTTTCACTCTTTTTCTTAAGTGGAATTCTGCCCGTCTGAGCTTTTTTATTTATATAGGCAAGTATATGAGGGTAAAGAGGTATAAAAATTATGCTATAGGGAGGTAACCATGTTAGAGCAAGCTGTTAAGCGGATTTATGTGGAGAAGAAGCCTGGTTTTAATATCGAAGCCCAAGGGCTATGGCAAGATATCCGAGAGAATCTTGGCATCAAGGGTTTAGAGGATTTAAGGATTATCAATCGTTATGATATCGCCGGAATTACTTCAGAGGAATATGCTCAATCCAGGAATATTATCTTTGCAGAACCTACTGTGGACTTAATTTATGATGAACAGCTAGAGATTTCTTCCTCAGAGCGTGTGTTTGCCATGGAATATCTTCCCGGTCAATATGACCAGCGAGCTGATTCCGCTGCACAATGTATGCAGATATTTACTCAGAAAGAACGTCCCCAGGTACTTTCGGCTAAAGTGATTGTTCTCAAGGGTGAAATCACCGACCAAGAATTCAAGATGATCAAAAATTACTGTATTAACCCTGTGGAATCGCGGGAAGCCGGCTTGGAAAAACCGGCAAGCCTGGACTTAAAAATAGAGGCACCGGGGGATGTGGAAGTTATCGAAGGCTTCATCCGGATGACCGATACGGAACTGGAGAGCTTTTATCAGGGGGCAGGGTTGGCTATGAGCCTCGAGGACTTAGCCTTCTGTCAAGGTTATTTCCGGGATGAAGAAAAGCGTGACCCTACGATTACGGAGATTCGCGTTATCGATACCTACTGGTCCGATCATTGTCGTCACACCACTTTCTTTACCCAGCTGCAAAATATCGCCATTGAGGAAGGAGCTTACAGCTCCCCCCTTAATAAGGCTTATGAAGAATATCTTGCCTCCCGTGAGCTTGTCTATGGTGATAAGGCTCAAGAGCGAGATGTTTGTTTAATGGATTTGGCCGTAATTGGTATGAAGGAGCTAAAGAAAAAGGGGCTCCTTAAGGATCTGGATGAATCGGATGAAATCAATGCCTGCAGTATTGTGGTGGATGTTGATGTGGACGGCAAAATCGAGGAATGGCTTGTAATGTTTAAGAATGAAACCCATAACCATCCCACCGAGATCGAGCCCTTTGGGGGAGCGGCTACCTGCTTGGGCGGAGCCATCCGCGATCCCTTGTCCGGTCGGACTTATGTTTATCAGGCCATGAGGGTGACCGGAAGCGGAGATCCCCGGGCGAAAGTGGAAGAGACTCTGCCGGGAAAACTCCCGCAACGTAAGATTACTACCGGGGCGGCCGCCGGTTATAGCTCCTATGGTAACCAAATCGGCTTAGCTACAGGGCAAGTTGCCGAAGTTTATGATGAAGATTTTATTGCCAAACGAATGGAGATTGGAGCAGTCATTGCGGCAGCCCCGCGGAAAAACATTTTTCGTCAAGCCCCGGCACCGGGAGATGTGGTGGTTTTAGTCGGAGGCAGAACCGGCCGGGATGGCTGTGGAGGTGCTACAGGTTCTTCTAAGGAGCATACCACCGAATCATTGACTAGTTGTGGGGCGGAAGTACAAAAAGGTAATCCTCCCACTGAGAGAAAAATCCAACGCTTATTCAGAAATCCTAAGGTTAGCACCATGATTAAAAAATGTAATGACTTTGGAGCAGGGGGAGTATCGGTAGCCATTGGCGAGTTGACCGATGGCTTAGAGATTAACCTGGACGCAGTTCCCAAAAAGTATGAAGGCCTAGATGGTACGGAGTTGGCAATATCTGAATCTCAAGAGCGGATGGCGGTAGTGATAACCGCCGAAAACCTCGAAGCCTTTATCCAATATGCAGATGCCGAAAATCTTGAAGCTACTTTAGTGGCTAAGGTCAGTGAGGTTCCCCGCTTAAATATGACTTGGCGCGGCAAGACGATTGTAGATATTAGCCGTAACTTCTTAAATACCAATGGGGTAAAGCAAAGGGCCAATGTACTGGTAAAGCTTCCGGAAGATAATCAGAACTACTTTAAGCAACTCCCCCGGGCTGTCGGAAGCAACGTTCCTTTGACGGAGGCCTGGCTGGCTAATCTGCAAGATCTCAATGTCTGCAGCCAAAAGGGTTTAGTGGAACGCTTTGATAGCACTATCGGTGCCAATACTGTATTGATGCCCTTTGGTGGAAAATATCAAGAGACTCCTGCCGAGGGAATGGTTGCGAAGATTCCTCTGGAGTCCGGGGAAACTCATACAGCTACCGCCATGACTTACGGCTATAATCCTCAACTGGCAAAATGGAGTCCTTTCCACGGGGCCTTATACTCAGTAGTGGAAGCCGTTACCAAAATGGTAGCCCTAGGGGGAGATTATCAAAAAGTTCGTTTGACCCTCCAAGAGTATTTTGAAAAACTCGGGAAAGATCCGGAGAAATGGGGGAAACCCTTCAGTGCCTTGCTAGGGGCACTTTACGCCCAAAAACAATTTGGAATTCCGGCCATTGGTGGAAAGGACAGCATGTCCGGAACCTTTATGGACTTAAACGTCCCACCTACTTTGGTAACCTTTGCCGTAGGTATTTTAAAAACCGATCAGGTGATATCCCAGGAATTTAAGGTGGCGGGCAGCCAAGTAGTTTTAGTACCTTCTTGTCGGGATGAAAATGAACTTTTAGACTTTGAACATTTAATCGATAATTTTAATAAAATTCATGCCCTTATGCAATCCGGGAAGGTGCATGCTTCTCATACCGTAAGAATGGGTGGGCTGGCGGCTGCTGTTAGCAAAATGGCTTTTGGCAATCAGATCGGAATGAAATTCTCGGCTACTCTGACTAAGGAAGACTTATTCCGAACGGATTATGGTTCGGTTATTTTAGAAATTCCTGGGTCGGTAGACCTTAAGGATGTTTTTGGGGAAGATAACTATAAGAATTTAGGCATTACCCAGGCAAAACCGGCTATCGAGGTTAACGGAGTCGAGATTCCTTTGGCAGATGCTCTGGCAGCTTGGAAAAAGCCCCTGGAAAAAATCTTTCCCACCAAATCGACTGAAACGACTCGGACAGAGCCTCAACTCATATCCTTTGCAAAACGCAACCTACAAAGTCCTTCTGCAAAGATTGCTAAACCTCGCGTATTTATCCCGGTTTTCCCGGGAACCAATTGCGAATATGATTCCACAAAGGCTTTTGAGAAGGCGGGAGCAGTGGTAAAAACTTTAGTCATTCGCAACTTAACCCCTGAGCATGTGGATGAGTCCATCCAAGGAATTGTTAGAGAAATAGAACGTTCGCAGATCGTTATGCTTCCCGGTGGCTTTAGTGCGGGGGACGAGCCCGATGGTTCGGGAAAATTCATTGCTACCATGTTCCGCAATCCCCGTATCAAAGAAGCAATAACGAAATTGCTCACCCAAAGAGACGGACTAATGTTGGGCATCTGCAATGGCTTTCAAGCACTTATCAAACTCGGTTTAGTTCCTTATGGTGAAATTATCGATTTGGCAGAGGATTCCCCGACCTTAACCTATAACAAAATCGGACGCCATGTCTCCTGTATGGTGCAGACCAAAGTAGTTTCTACTTTATCCCCCTGGTTTAGCGGCATGAAACCGGGAGATATTCATACCATTCCCGTTTCGCATGGGGAAGGACGTTTTGTTGCCAACACTGCCACCATTCAGAAGCTTATAGAAAGGGGTCAGGTAGCAACCCAATATGTGGACATGGAAGGCAATCCCAGTAATGATATCCCCTTTAACCCCAACGGCTCCTATGAAGCCATCGAAGGGATCACCAGTCCGGATGGCCGGGTCCTTGGCAAGATGGGGCATTCGGAGCGTGTGGGTGAAGGTGTGGCTATCAATATACACGGTAATAAATATCAGCCGATCTTCGAAGGCGGCGTGAATTACTTCAGAGGATAAGAATGGAGGAAGAAGGTATGAATCAAGTCGGTATCGTCATGGGCAGTGACTCAGATTTTAACGTAATGGAAGATGCGATCAAAGTCCTAAAAGAATTCGGAGTAACCTGTGAAGTAAAGGTATCCTCAGCTCATCGGACTTTGGAAAGGACCTTGAACTGGGTCAAGGAATTCGAGGGACAAGGAGGTAAAGTGATCATTGCCGGTGCGGGAATGGCTGCCCATCTCCCCGGTGTAGTAGCCGGAGCCACTACTTTGCCGGTCATCGGAGTCCCTATTCGCAGTGGTGCTTTGGAGGGAGTGGATGCTCTGTACGCCATTGTTCAGATGCCACCAGGCATTCCTGTAGCCACTGTTGGCATTAACGGAGCTAAAAATGCCGGGCTTTTAGCTGTTCAAATGCTGGCCAATGTAGATGAAAACCTCAAAGAGGCTCTAAAAAATTACCGGGTTAAGATGGCTCAGGGGGTAGAGGAAAAGGATAAGGCTCTACAGGAAAGACTCCTGAAATAAGTCCGTTAGGACAAAGTCGTTGGGTAAAAATGTGTAATTTGAGGAGGGTATCGCGTTGAGAGAACCCTGGGATGATAAACCAAAAGAAGAGTGTGGAGTATTCGGCATCTATGCCCCTGGGCAAGAGGTTGTTCGTTTAACCTATTACAGCCTCTATGCCTTACAGCATCGAGGACAGGAAAGTGCGGGAATTGCCGTCTCCGATGGGCACAATATTCAAGTTCATAAAGGAATGGGCTTGGTCAGTGAAGTTTTTTCGGAAAGAGCTCTCCGGGAACTGGAGATTACTGGGAAGATGGCCATTGGACATGTGCGTTATTCGACCACAGGTTCCAGTATGCTGGCCAATGCCCAACCCCTTGTGGTTCATTACCAAAAGGGAATGATGGCCCTTGCTCATAATGGAAGCTTAACCAATGCCTGTGAATTGAGGGAGGAACTGTCTAAAGATGGGGCGGTCTTTCAGACTACAGTGGATACGGAAGTGATTGTCCAGTTGATTGCCCGCTACCATCGTGGCAGCTTAGAAGATGCCATCATCAAAACTATGTTGGATTTGCGGGGAGCTTATGCCCTTGTGATAGCAGCCGAAAATAAAATTCTCGGTGTTCGCGATCCTTATGGAGTTCGCCCCTTATGTATTGGCCGGCTGGAAGGACGGTATTGCTTAGCCTCCGAAAGCTGCGCTTTGGATACCATCGGAGCGGAATTTGTGCGAGATGTGCTTCCAGGGGAGATAATTACTATTGATGAGGATGGGCTCCATTCACGGCAAGGTCTCCCGGCACAGAAGTCAGCAGTCTGTAGCTTTGAGTACATTTATTTCGCTCGCCCGGACAGTACCATTGATTGCTTGAATGTGACGGAAAGCCGCCGGAGAATGGGTGCCGAATTAGCACGGGAATATCCTATTCCTGCGGATATAGTGATCCCGGTTCCCGATTCGGGAATGACTGCGGCCCTTGGTTATGCTGAGGAATCCGGTATTACCTTTGCCCAAGGGTTACTAAAAAACCGTTATGTAGGCAGAACTTTTATCCAACCTACCCAAGAGATGCGGGAAATTGCGGTTAGACTTAAGCTTAATGCTAATGCTCAAGTGATCAAGGGCAAACGTGTTATTATGATCGACGATTCTATCGTACGTGGTACCACTAGCTCGCGGATTGTGGAAACCTTGAGAAAAGCAGGGGCCAAAGAAGTCCATCTTCTTATCTGCTCACCTCCGGTTCTATTTCCTTGCTATTATGGCATCGATACAGCTGAACGGGAAATGTTAATCGCGACTAATCTTGATCTGGAAGGGATTCGCGAATATGTGGGAGCGGATTCTCTCCACTATTTATCTAAAGAAGGACTCTCCAGAGCATTAGGGGATTTATCCGTCTGTTTGGCCTGCTTTAATGGGGTTTACCCGGCAGGAATTCCCGCGGGAACCAAAAAGAAATAAGGAATCAGAAATCAGACCTTCATGCTGTATGAGCAGCGTCACTGAAGGATGAAAAAAATATTGGGTCAAGATACTTCACTGCGTTTAGTATGACAAGTGCTGTGTCATCCTGAGCATGAGTGAAGGATCTTTTTCTAGGGTAGAAAGGTGGATCAATAATGGGATATTCATATCGGCAGGCCGGAGTGGATATAGATGCAGGTAATCAAGCTGTAGAGCTAATGAAGCCGGCAGTAAAACGGACAATTCGTCCCGAGGTTATGGGTGGTTTGGGCGGCTTTGGGGGGCTTTTCGCTTTAGATCTTAAAAAATATCCGGAGCCGATTTTGGTTTCCGGCACTGACGGAGTCGGCACTAAGCTTAAGTTGGCTTTTCAGATGAATCGCCATGATACCATTGGTCAAGATGCGGTAGCCATGTGTGTTAACGATATTTTAGTTCAGGGTGCGGAGCCCTTGTTTTTTCTTGATTACTTAGCAGTGGGCAAACTGGTTCCGGAGCGGGTGGCCGAAGTGGTTGGCGGAATTGCCAAGGGATGTGAGCTTGCAGGCTGTGCTCTAATCGGGGGAGAGACCGCCGAAATGCCCGGCTTTTACGCGGAAGGAGAATACGATATTGCCGGTTTTGCAGTAGGAGCTGTGAATCGGCCGGATCTTATTGATGGTTCAAAAATTCAAGAAGGCGATGCTTTGATCGGTCTCCCATCTTCCGGTTTTCACAGTAACGGCTACTCTCTTGTTCGCAAAGTCTTTACTCCTGACCTTTGGGAAAAAGTCTATCCTGAGCTTGAGGAATCCCTGGGGGATGCACTCATTCGTCCGACCCGAATTTACGTAAAAAGTGTTCTGCCCCTCCTGGAAAGTCACAAAGTTCTCGGTATGGCTCATATTACCGGGGGAGGCCTTACGGAAAACTTACCTCGGATTCTTCCCGAGGGGTTAGGTATAAAGATCAATCGTGAGGCTTGGCAGGTTCCGGCAGTCTTCACCCTTTTACAAAAGCTGGGGGAAATAGAGGAAGCTGAGATGTTCCGTACCTTTAATATGGGGATCGGCTTTGCTTTGATTGTTCGCCCTGAGGATGTGCGTGAGATCCAAGCACAACTTAGGGAAGCCGGGGAGGAAAGTTTTGTCTTTGGCATTGTTCAAGGACAAAGCAAAGGAGTGAGTTACCTTTGATGCGGGTCGGGGTACTAGCTTCGGGACGAGGAAGCAACCTGCAAGCCTTGATCGATACCTGGAAAATAGGCAATTTAGGTGGAGAGCTGGTAGCCGTTGGTTCTGACCATGAGGAGGCTTTTGCTTTGCAAAGGGCCCGTGAGGCGGGGATACCCAATCAAGCTTTTCCTCTGAGTGCTTATTCTTCACGTGAGGAACAAGAACAGGCAATATTATCCTGGCTGCAAGTGCAAAAGGTGGAGCTTTTGGTTTTAGCCGGATTTATGCGGGTTCTAAGCAAAGAATTTCTTCAGGCTCTACAAATCCCCGTATTAAATATTCATCCTTCTCTTTTACCATCTTTTCAAGGGCTGCACGCTCAAAGGCAAGCCCTTGCTTATGGAGTCAAGGTTTCCGGCTGTACGGTTCATTTTGTGGATGAGGGACTGGATAGCGGCCCTATCATTCTCCAAGAGGCAGTCCCGGTATTGGCGGAAGATACGGAAGATTCTTTAGCAGCTCGTATCTTGGAAGTTGAGCATCGAATTTATCCGGAAGCGGTACGCTTAGTAGCTAGCGGAAGGGTTAAACGCTGTGGTCGAATAGTGGAGAGGTGTGGGGAGTAAAAAACTTTAAGGGGGCTTTTACATGAAGCGGAGAGCGTTGCTTAGTGTCTCCAACAAAACAGGACTGGTAGAATTTGCCCGGGGGCTTGCGGACCTGGGCTTTGAATTGGTTTCCACAGGGGGAACCTTTAAGACCTTGACTGAGGCCGGTTTGCCTGTTCGTTATGTCACGGAAATCACAGGATTTCCGGAGATATTGGATGGTCGGGTGAAGACTTTGCACCCGATGATCCACGGCGGAATCCTCGCCCGCGGCACCAAAGTGCATTTGCAGCAGCTTGAGGAAAATGGCATCGGTCTAATCGAACTTGTGGTAGTCAATCTTTATCCTTTCAAAGAGACTATTGCCAAACCAGGGGTAGAGTTTGCAGAAGCTATTGAAAACATTGA
>NZ_CEVWNY010000060.1:0-17150 GCF_982384815.1 Desulfitobacterium sp.
GATCTCTAACCTCACGCTCCGCCCAATTCAAAGCGGGACAAAGGATTGTCAAAGAGGGGAAGCTTTCTTGAATCCCCCGAGCACCCAAAGTCAATACAAAATCCCCGGGGAAATGGAAAAGCAGATAAAGTACAAAGCCGTTTCCCAGAGACCGCTCATCATTTCCCACATGGGTCATAAGCATAGGGCGGGGTTCCCCATCAACCCATATATGTTGAATCACTTCCGGCAGACAAGGGGCTTTAAACCAGACCAGCCCTTCCTTCCTACGCCATGGACCAATTTCATAATCTTCGGGGTTTTCTTTTAGCCGATCATTAAAATAATCCCGTAATTCTTGCCAGATTTCCATGTTCTCCACCACCTCCCTGAATCAATTCGACCACCTGTCCGAGAGCTTGATTGAGGGACTCGGGAACAAATACACCCAGAATCAAAACCAGGACCAGAGGGATCCCCAGCAGTAACACTTCCCAAGTCTCCCCTTTTTCCTCTAAATGACGTTCACTGGGTTTTCCCCAAAGCATCCCTAGAAAATGAAATAGAAAACCGGCGAAGATCACTGCTAAAAACAACGCCGTCAAAAAGCCGATAAGGGGATGATTTTCCTGAAAAAGGCCGGACATAATGCTGATTTCGGAGCGAAATGTGCCAAAGGGCGGTGCTCCTGTAATCGCCAAAAAGCCCATTAAGAATATTCCCCCCGTTATCGGCCACAAGCTCATTATCCCGCGAATTTTCGGGATTTGCCGAGTCCCCGTCATTTGCACCACCCGGCCCACCACAACAAAGAGATTGGCCTTGCTCAAAGCGTGAACAATCAGATGGAAACTGGCGCCCCACACCGCAAGGGGCGTCCCTAACCCAAACCCTAAAGCCATAATTCCCATATGTTCCACACTGGAATAAGCAAAGAGGCGTTTTAAGTCTTTTTGCAAGAGGATAAAAGCCACCATAGCCCCCAGGGAAATTAAACCAAAGATCATTAAAAGTCTCCCGGAAAATTCCGGACCGAGGCTTGTTTGGCGAATCAGGATATGCCAGCGCAGGATAGCATATAAGGCACAGTTCAAGAGAACCCCGGATAATAGGGCACTAACCGGAGATGGAGCTTGGCTATGGGCATCCGGCAACCAGGGATGCATAGGAACAAATCCTACCTTGGCCCCATAACCGATAAAGGCAAAAATAAAGCCGAGCTTAACCAAGGCCGGATCCAATTGAGCCGCCATACCGACTAAGAGCCGCCAATCCAACGCGGCTAAGCTATAACCATTGACCCGACCGGAGGCAGCGTAAAGAATCATCGTTCCCAGCAAAGCAAAGCTGATTCCCACCGTACAGAGGATGATGTATTTCCAGGCCGCTTCAACGGCTGCTTTTTCTCGATAAAAGCCCACGAGCAAAGCCGTAGCCAGAGTAGTACCCTCAATGCCTACCCAGAGTAAACCCAGATTCGGTGTACTAACCACCCAAAGCATGGTGCCAATAAACATCCAGATCCAGAAATAATACCAGGGCAGACGACTTTGGGCAATTTTACCTTCCTTCACCTCATGTTCCATATAGGAAAAGGAATACAAGACGACATAAAGGGCAATCATCACGATCACCACCAGAAGCAGGGCACTCAAAGCATCCCAATAGAAAAACCCTCCCCAAATACTCCTGGGGCCTTGAGTAAACACACCATAGACAGTATCCCCGGCAATACCAAGTAAGACTAATAAAGCTACACAATTTAAGCTACGCAGAACCTGATTACGAGAAGAAACCAGCATACAAAAGGCCGCCAGAAAGGCTACTACTATAAACATTTTGCACTACCCTTTCAAAGAATTAAGGCGCTCAACATTCAACGAGTCAAATTTTCGAATCATTCGTTGCGCCAGAACACCCTGAATGAAAACTCCGATAAGAACATCGAAGATTACACCCACTTCCACCAACAGCGGCATACCGCTGGTGAGGAGGAAGCCTGCCAGAAAGATGCCATTATCAATCAATAAAATTCCCACCACTTGGACTAATGCCACTTTGCGGATGACCATCAACAATAACCCATAAAAGAGCAAGGAAAAGGCGATAGCCAAACCATTGCGAAAAGAAGGCTTCACTAAGGATAGCAAAGGCTGAGTAATCGCATAGGCCAGAATTGTTAAAGCAACTGCCACGACCAAGGAAGAGGTTCTTGGCAAAAATACCTCTCCCACCCATTGAGTATTGGATTGTCGGGCTGTGCGGCGAAGAATCCAAGTGATCAGCCCTCCTTTAATCAGTAAAGTAAGGAGAGCAATGACGAACATCTCCACTTCCCACTCCTTGATCCCCTGAAGGAAAATCAGCAAGGAAATTAAGGTCGCCTGCAGTGTCCAAGCAGTGAAAGTTTTTCTCAACTTGACACAGCCAACAATATATAAACCGGTAGCTAATAAAGCAAAGAGTACCAGCTGTTGAAGATTTTCCAAGCCTGTTGCCAATTTAGATTCCCCCCTTCGTAATCCAAAGTGTTATGAGGGCCAAAACCGCCGCAGCCAGACTCACTGCCAGGAAGTTGGGAACCCGGAAAAGGCGGACTTTAACATTAATGCTCTCAATAGTAGCAAAGAATGCCCCCAACACCACCAACAGCCCTATCTGGACCAGACCCTGGAAAAAGACGCCGTTTATATCCATTGGAATAATCAGCATAGCCAGTAATTGGAGTAGGAGCAATTGCTTTAATTGTTCGGCCCAAGTCAAAAATGCCAAAGATCGACCGGAATAGTCCAGCAGCATTCCCTCATGAATCATGGTCAGCTCTAAGTGGGTATCCGGGTTATCAACGGGAATTCTACCCATCTCCGCAATAACGATGAGGCTTAAGGCGATGAGGGCAAGAATTCTTGGGGTTTCAAAAATAGAAATCTCCTGAAGTCCCGTAAGCATTCCCGTTAATGAGGTGGTTCCTGTCAAAAATGCCAGGACAACTAAGCTCAAAATGAAGCCGGGTTCCACTAAAGCAGCCACAAAGACCTCCCGACTACTGCCCATTCCTCCAAAGGTACCGCCGGCATCCAAGCCGGCCAAAGCAAGGAAAAAGCGAGCCAAGCCAAAGCTTGCTGCCAGCCAGAAGATTGTACCCATGGAATCGATGGGCGCCTTCCCCCAAGGACCGGGAATCACCAGACCGGCTAGCAGCGTACTCCCTAGAACAATGGAAGGAGTAACCAACAAGATCCAAGAAGCATGCTCGGAAACAACCTCTTCCTTGTTCATAAATTTATAGAGGTCCCGATAAGGTTGCAGAAGGGAAGGTCCCTTGCGCATCTGCCAAAAAGCCTTTACCTTTTTGATCCACCCCTGGAGCAAAGGGGCAGCCATTAAGAACATTAGAATATGAAGGAAGGAAAGTACAATACCCCCCCAATCAACACCCCATCCCATAAACATGATTGCCTTCCCCCTTTACATAGTCCCGATCAGCACGATTACTAAAGTCAAAAGTATATAAGCCAGATAAGTGTGAATACTTCCCGTTTGCAAGACCCGAATTCGCTCCGCACACCAGATAAGCAGTTTTGTGGAAGGACGATAAATAGCTTCTTCATACATTTCCCGCATGCGGCTCCGATAACGAAGGGTCCGCAAAATATAACGATTTTCTCCATACTCCCTTTCAATTAGGGGGCGGAAGGCAGTAATCCTTTTAAATACAATCCGCAAAGGCATGGTCACACCTAAACTTGTGTATTGCATCCGCGGTGTTAAAGGGGTGCCACAATTCCAAGTCCCGGCTGTCCGCCGTCGTTTTCCCCTGGAGAAAAGGTAGATCGCCCCCGAGAAAAGTAACACCAACAAAGCATAAGGCATTACTAAGCTGTAAAAGTCTGCAAAGATCACTTGGACCTGCGAATCCGCTAGCAAATTCTGATTTGGCGATGAAAATACTTGAAGAGGCACCCGGATTATTGCCATTACCCCTTGCGGACAAAATACTGTCAGTAAAGTCATGATCATAGCTAGCCCCATGGAAGCCGTTTGGGGCCAAGGAAGCTCTTTAGCATCCCTGGCCTTGTCCGAGCGGGCTTGCCCAAGAAAGGCTCCGGAAAACCATTTAACCATGGTAGCCAAAGCTAGAGCAGATACTAAAGCCAAAATACCGATGATTAAGGGTAAAATCAGCTTAAGCATTCCGGCACCGGCCTGAACCGCCATTTTCCATAGCGAGTGAAACAATAACCACTCACCCCAAAAACCCCCTAAAGGCGGAAGTGCCGAAAGGCCAACAGCACCACCTAAGGCCCAAAAACCCGTTTTCGGCATTTTTTTCAGTAAACCCCCTAGTTCATCAATCCTGCGGGTATGGGTTCCTTGAATAATATTGCCGGCCGCCATAAATAGGGTTGATTTAAAGAGGAGGTGATGAAGGGCATGCCAAAAGAAAGCGACCAAGGCAAGCGTGACAATTTGTGGGTGATTATAAACATGAGCTATCATCCCTATCCCTAAAGCCATGGTGAGAATCCCCACATTTTCCACGGTGGAATAAGCCAGCAAGCGTTTTACATCCTGCTCAACGGAGGCATAGAGAATTCCGATAAAGGCGGAAACCGTGCCGAGTATAAGTAACAGAACTCCCCACCATGCTTCCACCGGGGCCATAGTCAACCAAACTAGCCTGATCATCATAAATAGAGCTACCTTGACCATCACCCCGGACATTAAAGCGGAGACAGGCGAAGGAGCGATAGGGTGAGCATAGGGTAACCAGATGTGAAAAGGCACGAGGCCGGCTTTAGTACCAAAACCTATCAAGAAACACAGAAAAAGAATATTTCTTTCCCCCGAAGTTAAATGGGGAGCCGTAATTGCCCAATCCCCGTAAGCAAAGCTTCCCGTCTTGCTATATAAGTATAGAACGGCTACAGTCAAAAAAACCGTCCCCACATGGGTCATTACTAAGTAGATAAAGGCAGCTGTGCGATTAGAGCCCTCCTCATGCTCGAAGATCACTAGAAAAAATGAAAAGAGGGACATAAGCTCCCAGAGGAAGATAAACAAAAAGCCGTTATCCACAAGCAGCACTCCGGCCATGCTGCCTAAGAAGGCAAGCCAAGCCAGGGAGAAGAAGATTAGGGACTTTTTGCCTTCATATTCCTTCATATAGCTTAGGCCGTAGAGAGAGGCTACCCCTTGCCCAAGAAAAAGGAGCCAAAGGAAAAAGGCCGTTAAACCATTGAAAGTAAGCCAAGAAAAGTTATAATATCCAAAACTCCCGCCCCGCCGGAAAAGATAACTAAGCAAGAAAATCCCCAACAAAGCCGTAATTAAGGAAAAGGTCATTGTTCCTCTCCGCCAAACCCTTTCCCAACCCATAGTCATATTTACCTCACTCCTTAACTTTTGTACTATAACACCAACAACCTTCTCCTTGTTTTAAGTTGTCTTTAAGTATTTGTACTATAACACACACCTATCCATCTTACTCCTTCTCTGTTTCTATACACAAGTTGCATAAATATGCATTTTCCCGCGAATTGGCCGAATTCCTGTAGCAATTTGCATTAGATCACTAATTGCTCTGTATAGCCTTAAATATGTCGAAGTTCGGCACCAAAAATAAAAACCCTTGCCGAACAAGGGTTTTAGGACTAGGAAATTTATTTAGAAATATAAGTTTACTCATTCTTTGTTAATCGTTCCTTGATCCTCAGTCGCATCTAAAACCACCAGCTTGTCGGAGTACTTCGCCAGAGAACGAATAAGATTGTCCAGTTTCCCATTTTGGAGATCCTCCATCCTCCCCAGATTACAAAGGACTTTTTGACGAACCTTACCCTCTATGCGCCGACTCTCACAGATCTGCAAATAACGACGTTCCGAGCCATCTCGGTTATGGGCAATTTTTATTCGCGCAAACATAGCAACACTATTATACCATAAAGTTATGATTATAACAGTTATTATTTATGAATATATGGCACTACACACTTTAAAATTCTTTTCATAGAACTAATATCTTGCAAAAAGTTCCGCCATTAACTGATGACCTTGAATATTGGGATGGAGATGATCAGAAGCAAGAAGGAGTTGTTCATTGCCATTAAAAGCTTTTGCCACCGGGACAACTATTGCCCGGTACTCCCGCCCCATCTTCCTTATGGCCCTATTGGTTTGTTTAAGCAAAGCCCGGGCCATTACACTATTTTGCTTATCCATAGGTGGTAGGGGATTATAAATACTGGCTATCTTAATAGTTCCCGTAGGGTTAACACTGCGAATTCTTTCCCCAAGGAGCATAAGATTTTCGTAAGTGTCCGTCAGGGCACGATCAAAGTTAACCGTACACCCGGAAAATAACTTTTCCCCCACGTCAAGGAGGTCATTGGAACCGATAGTCACAGTAATAATACAAGCTTTAGTGATTAACCGGCAAACATTTGCCTGCCCCACCATATTCAGCAATTGGCAGCTAGTCAAGCCATTTACCGCCAGGTTCTCGTATTGGAGATTAAGCCGGCTTTGCAACAGGCTATGATAATAAAGGGTGGCAAAGGACCGATTAAAACCGACCCCATAGCCTGTTGTCAAGGAATCACCTAAAGCTAAATAGTTCCCATTCATGCTCACAAGCCACCTTTTATCGCTTCTTCCTTTAGAATATGTAAAGAAAATTATGCTTGTGCCACATCCACCCAATCCTCTGACACCAGCTCCTCTAATTCCCTAACCTCTAATTTTACCGCGGCATCCGGAGCCCCGGCAGCCGGAAATACAACGGAATATTCCTTCAGAGACTCATCAAGGTAAACGGGAATCGCTTCTTTTAGGCCAAAGGGGCAGACCCCTCCCACCGGGTGACCGGTCAATTCTAACACCTGCTCAACTGCAGGCATTTTGGGTTTCCCTTTGAAAGTATCTTTAAACTTCCGATTGTCCAGTCGCTTATCCCCAGCCATCAAAACCATAACAAAATCATCATTAACCTGTAATAAAAGGGATTTGGCAATCTCCCCCGGGGTCACACCCAAGGACTCCGCCGCTTTCGCCACGGTACTAATATCCTGAAATTTTAAAATCTCCACTTCTCTTTGCTTGGAGTAAAAAAATTCTTTAACCGCTTCCACCGACATTAAAATACCTCCTATGTTAAAAGCCTGACTGCTTTTATGCAATCAGGCCTTTGTGTGCTAATTTCCCAGAAGTTCACGCACGATCTGGTTAACCAGTTTGCCGTCAGCGCGCCCTTTTGTCTTCGGAGTAATCTTACCCATAACTTTACCGAGGTCTTTCGGCCCTTGAGCACCGACTTCAGTAATACTTTCTTGGGCCAACCGGCGTATCTCCCCTTCCGAAAGCTGCTGAGGAAGGTAACCCATAAGAATGGAAATTTCCTCTTCCAGAGCACTTACTCTTTCGGGGCGATTCGCCTTAGCAAACTCCTCGATTGAATCACGTCGCATTTTGACTTCTCTAGCTAAAACCTCGATGACTTGCTCATCGTTAAATTCTGTCTTTTTGTCTATTTCGGCATTCTTAATGGCGGCCCGGACCATACGGATGACGGAAAGTCTAACCTTCCCCTCCTCTTTGGCCTTCATGGCAACCTTCATATCCTCAACGAGGCGATCTTTCAGGGACAATACAGTGCAACTCCTTACTTGAACTTACGTTTACGAGCGGCTTCAGATTTCTTCTTCCGCTTCACGCTAGGCTTTTCATAATGCTCATGTTTACGAGCCTCTGATAATACGCCTGCACGCTGACAAGTACGCTTGAACCGGCGGAGTGCGCTATCTAGGGATTCGTTTTTACCGACTTTAACTTCGCTCATTATCTTATCCCTCCCTCCACTGGATCATGTACAGATGTACTAGATAATTATACTGGATGAGATGAAGTGCGTCAAGTTTTAGGCGGACATGCTAACAAATATTTACACCTAAGGGTTTGCCGCCAATTATGTGAAAATGCAAATGTTTAACCACTTGACCACCATCTTCACCACAATTATTAACAACCCGATAACCGGAATCTGCTACACCGAATTCCCCGGCTAGTTGGCGGGCAACTACCAGAATATGCCCAGCCAGAGCCTCATCTTCGGATTTTATGTTATTCAAGCTCTCCAGATGTTTCTTAGGAATTACGAGTAAATGAACCGGTGCCACGGGGTTAATATCTTTGAATACTAATACTCGCTCATCTTCAAAGACAATTTCGCTAGGTATCTCCTTATTGATTATTTTGCAAAATATGCAATCAGACACTAAAATCCCTCCCAGTATGTTTATATGCAACGACTTCTGTTTTTGCCAGTGGCCGGGATATCCCATCATACTCCACTTTTTATTCCTCAAAACCAGCGGTCCAATAGACGGGGTGAATGAGGAAATAAAAGGGTCCTTCATCATTATCTAACTTAGGATATGGGAAGGGTGCCCAGATACCGGACACATCACTTATATAAGTGAACCTTTCCGTTATTGGCCCATAGGCCGTCCCGATCAACCCATAATCCCGGGGGTTTTCCCCCTCCATAATAGCCTGATAATTAGTTATCCCCAGCCGACTATTCTCCTCAGCCCCATGAGAAGCAATGGTGTAGATATCTCCGTTAAGCTGTTCGAATTGGCTTATTTCGAATTTTAAGCGCCTCCTCAACTCTTGTTGGACAGTGGGAGTTATCTCTTGGGCCGATTTCAAACCCATTTCTTTAGCGTAAAAAGCCAAAGTCTCATAATGCAGGCCCACCTCGTGCCCCATTTCCCTTATTTTTCGGATTGCATCCTGGTCGGCAGCATTCCAACGGAAATAGTAGGTGCTTTTGATTCCTCGGGCCTGTTCTATTTCCGCCATTTTTAAAGCATAGTCCGCAGATCGGTCCACATCGTGTCTTAGGATGAGGGTCTTATTCGTTATAGGAACATTGTTATAGTAATCCATCACCCGAATGGGAGTATAGCCAAGGCGGAGGATTTCATCCAACAAATCCTGATAGTGCCGTTGATCCGTTGGTAAAATGACCTGCTTGTCTTTTGGATATTCATTACTGAGTGTTAAATAACGGATGGATCCTAGATATCCCTCAGGTTTAGCCACAATGTCATATTTTCCTGGAAAAAGACGTTTGTTTAATGGTGATTTGCCAATATAAGTGCCGTCAATATAGATTGGAATCCCTTGAATCCGGTCGGTGGTGATATGAAGTTTTATGCTATTTCCGGCTTTTTCGATCGTTATCTCACCCTTGGACTTATCCCAGGTTACAACTTTACCGCCTGCTTCAATAATTTTCGTGAACGGGGAAATTGTATAGCGGTTGAATAAGAAGCGGTGGGCAGGAAATGTTACTGAAGGCATCATTAAAAAAGCACCAATGCCAAGTAAGATAATTATTACTAGAAGCAGAGCCGCTATTTTCAACCGCTTTGGACTAAAAGTCCGTTTATCTGAAGAAGGTACGCCTTTATTAAAATTGTTTTCGATGTCTTTACCCCCCACTGCAAAAGCTATTGCGCTTATTCAATGATATGGCCTTCTTCCAGCACGCACTCCACTAATTCGCCGCTTTCCCAAGGTTTTCCTCCCCGGGGAGGCAAGTTGACTTGCATATAGTTGCGGGTATGACCTGTGGCGGCTCCCTCGTCACCGACACGCTCAATTAAAACCTCCACGGTTTGACCAAAAAATCTGCGAACATACTCTTCTTGACTTTCTTTAGCAACTTCGATCATGGCCTTGACCCGTTGCTCTTTGACCTTATTGGGAAGTTGATCGGTATATTTTGCCGCAGGAGTTCCCTTGCGCTTGGAATAAGGGAAAACATGAACTCCGGAAAAGCCGCAGGCGCGAACAGTTTCTAAGGATTCCCGGAAGTTTTCTTCAGTCTCTCCGGGGAAACCGACAATCACATCGGTAGTAATGGCAATACCGGGCAAAAGCTGATTTAACCGCTGAATCAGCTCTTTAAACTCATGTACCGTATAAGGCCTTTTCATGCGGGCCAAAATGGTATCACTACCGCATTGCAACGGGATATGCAAATGTGGACACACGGTAGGATTACCGATAATCACTTCGATTAACTCCGGTGTAAATTCCATTGGCTCGATGGAGCTCAATCTCAGACGATGCAAGCCTTTGACTTGAGCCAGCTTCTTTACCAACCGCGCCAGGTTCCACTCTTCTCCTAAGTCTTCACCGTAAGAGCCTGTATGAATCCCGGTTAGAACAATCTCTTTGTAACCTGCAGCAACCAGCTTTTCCGCCTCAGCAATAGCATTCCCAGGAATTCTGCTCCTTACCGGTCCACGAGCATAGGGAATAATACAATAAGTGCAAAACTTATTACACCCTTCTTGAATCTTCAATGTAGCTCTAGTCCGGCTTTCCCCTTCAATCAAAGGCAGTTCCTCAAATGTTTTCGCATCCCAAATAGCATGGACACTGCTCTTTGGCTGCCGCTCCTGCTTTACTTGGTCGATGAACTCAAGAATTCTACCACGATCCTGAGTCCCCAGGACCAAATCAACTCCTTCAATATTGAGAATCTCGCCCGGTGCCGTCTGAGCATAACAGCCCATAACTACAACAAAGGCATCGGGATGGGCCTTCACCATCCGCCGAATAGTTTGCCGGGATTTGGCATCCCCGGTATTGGTTACTGTGCAGGTATTCACTACTACTACATCTGCTTTCCCGGTGGAAGGAACAATATTATAGCCATTATTGCGGAATAATTGCCCAAGGGCTTCACTTTCGGTCTGATTGACCTTACACCCAAGGGTCACAAAACACACCCCGGGGGTCCGCGGCTCTAGATTATCGCTGCTGCGTCCGGCTAAAGACGATTCATTATTTGGCTCTATTAAGTCCGACATAAGGACACCCCCTTACCCTAAATCCCCGTAGTGACCCAGCACCAGCGTAAGGGCGGCGATGGCCGCTGTCTCTGCTCGCAGGATGCGGGGCCCTAAGGAAACGCTTCGAGCCTGTAAATTTTCTTGGGCCCATAGGACCTCAGATTCATCAAAGCCACCCTCAGGCCCAATCAAAATGGCAATAGGCTTCTGTCGGGCAAAGTCCGCCAAAACACTACGGAGGTTTTTAGTATTTTCATTTTCGTAAGGCATTAGCCATTGAGTGGTCGGCGGAAGCATCCCGTGGAGATCTTTCCAACCTGCTACCGGAAAGATTTCCGGTTCGCGAACCCGGTGAGATTGCTTGGCGGCTTCCCCGGCAATTTTTTGCCAGCGTTCCACCCAGTCTTGGGCTTTACTGCCTTCCAGCTTCATCACTGCCCGTTTTGTACGTAGGGGGATTAAACCTGCCATGCCCAATTCCGTTCCCTTTTGGATTACCCATTCCATTTTTTCCCCTTTGGACAACCCTGCTACCACATAGACTTGAGTATTGGCTTCTACTTCAGGGAATTCTTCCTCTATTATCCCACAGGTGACGCTTTGCTCCTCAATCTTATTGATGATAGCTCTGTACTCAGCTCCCGAATTATCAAAGCCGATAATTTCCTCACCAAGGGAAAGTCTTAAAACCCGGACAAGATGATCTCGTTCCGGGCCCTGAAGCCAAAAGACATTCCGGCCTAATTCAGATATTTTAAAGCGATGCACTATTTTGCCCACCTCGCCCGTAAAAGAACCCATCCGGAATTCTCTACCCTTTCGATAATCTCTAAACCGTGCTGCATAAGACCTTCCTCCACATCAGGGGAGCGATGGTTGATGATGCCGGAGGCAAGGAATTCACCGTCTTTTTTCATAATTCTCTTTAAATCCGGCAAGAGTGTAAGGATTACATCGGCAATAATATTGGCCACTACTAGATCAGCTTGTCCAGTCAAAAGAGAACCTAAGTCCCCTTGTCGGACTCTCACACGATGCTCCACTTGGTTAAGTTGAACATTCTCCCGGGCCACTTTCACAGCTACGGAATCCAAATCAATAGCTTCCACTTGCGCCCCTAATTTTGCCGCGGCAATGGCCAGGATACCTGAACCTGTTCCCAGATCAAAAACCTTTTTGCCGGGTTTGACAAGCTTCTCAAGAGCTTCGAGGCATAGGGAGGTTGTTGCATGAGTGCCGGTGCCAAAGGCCATACCAGGATCAAGCTCCAGGATAATATCCTCCGGTGAAGGGGTTACCTCTTCCCAGGTGGGTTTGATTAGGAATCGTTCGCCGATTCGAGTAGGCTTAAAATAAGCTTTCCAAGAGGTTGCCCAATCTTCCTCTTGAACAGTCAAGCCTTTCACCTGCACAACCCATTCGGGAAAACTTTCAACCAGTTGCTTAAGCCCCTGGTCAAGGAGCTGCAACTTTTCTTGGAGTTCTTCATTTTCGCAGATATACCCTTTTACTACCGAGGTTCCGGTGATAGTGATCTCACCAAAATCATGGTAATCCCAGGTGCCGGACTCCACATAACTCCGTAAGAGCTCCGGGTCCTCAACGCTCACCCCAGGGCACCCTAACCGATAAAAAAGATCGGCAACAGCTTCCTCTCCTGCCGATGAAACAGTTACCGCAACTTCTCGCCAATTCATGTTTCAGAACTCCTTTATTAGCTTACCCAAGCTCTAATATCTATCTTGTCGCTTCTTAAAGCTGTCATTCTAAGCGTTAGCAAAGAGTCGTTATACTGAAAATAAGTTCCTTCACTTGTTGAGATGATAAAGTTGAAACAAGGAACCTGTCCCTGTGTTTCAGCCCATGGCGTCGCGAATGTTTTCTTTTACTTTTTCAAAGAAGGTTTTCTTACCCATTTGCTGCTGATCGCTGGTGACTTCGCCGAATTCACGGAGCAATTCCTTTTGCTTGTCAGTTAACTTAGTCGGAGTAGCCACTACCACCCGCACATGCTGATCCCCTCTCCCGCTGCCGCGGCGATAAGGTATACCATGGCCTCTCAGCCGGAAAACCGTACCCGTTTGAGTACCTTCGGGGATCTTCATTTTCACTTGCCCATCCAAGGTAGGAACATCGATTTCCGAACCCAGAGCGGCCTGTACAAAGGTTATGGGCATCTCGCAATAGACGTCGTTCCTTTCTCTTTCAAAGAACTTATGAGGTTTTACATTCAGTACTACATAGAGATCACCGGCCGGGCCACCCCGCTGTCCCGCTTCTCCGCTGCCACTAAACCGAAGATTAAGACCGTCTTCCGAACCTGCGGGAACATTGACCTTAATAGTTTTGACTTTTCTTGTCATCCCTTTTCCCTGGCATTCTTTACAGGGTGAAGTAATGAACTGTCCGGAACCGTTACAAGTCGGACAAGTCCTAGAGGTTTGAATGGCTCCAAAGGGGGTACGCTGGGTAGCTCTTACCTGCCCTGTACCTTGACATTGGCTGCAGGTGGTAGGATGAGTTCCGGGAGCGGCACCAGAACCATGACATTCCGAACAGGTCTCCTGGCGGGGAACTTGAATCTCTTTTTCGATACCGAAAGCTGCTTCCTCGAAAGTAATCGATAGATCATAGCGGAGGTCATTTCCCCGGGTGGGACCATTACGACGCTGGCCACCTCCACCACCGCCGAAGAACATATCAAAGATATCACCAAAGCCGCCAAAATCCCCGTTAAAGCCACCGAAGCCTCCTTGATTGGGATCAAAGGCCGCATGACCCATCTGATCATATCTTGCCTTTTTTTCCGAGTCGCTTAAGATATCATAGGCTTCCGTTGCCTCTTTAAACTTTTCTTCCGCTTCCTTATTCCCTGGATTTACATCCGGATGATATTGGCGGGCTAGTTTACGATAAGCTTTTTTGATTTCCTGTTCGTCCGCGTTTTTTGATACTCCAAGCACTTCGTAGTAATCGCGTTTCATGTTTTCCTCCATCACTCCTGTTTAGCCCCATTAAGCCTTGCGTCTTCAATACATGATGATTGGGCACAGGGAAAACCCCTGTACCCACTTCACTTGATACTATTTTCCGCCTGATTTACTTTTGATCTTTATCTACTTCAGTATATTCGGCATCCACCACATTGTCATCCTGTTTTGCATTTCCAGTTCCGGGGTCGGCCCCCATATCCGGTCCCGGTGCTTGACCACCGGTTTGCTGGTACATTTTTTCGATGATCGGGTAAAGAACTTTAGTCACTGCTTCGGTCTTTTCCTTGATGGCCTCAAGATCTTCTCCGGCGGCGGCGGTCTTTAATTCTTCAAGCGCCTTCTTAATCGGTTCTACTTCATTCTCCGGAATCTTGCCTTCAAAATCCTTCAAGGTCTTTTCCGTTTGATAAACCATGGAATCTGCTTGGTTCTTGGCGTCAATCAGCTCTTTGCGCTTCTTATCTTCCTCAGCATGAGCTTCTGCATCCTTCTTCATTTTTTCGATCTCATCTTTGCTCAAGCCGGTGGATGAAGTAATAGTAACTTTTTGCTCATTACCGGTAGCCATATCCTTTGCGGAAACATGGACGATACCGTTGGCATCAATGTCGAATTTGACCTCGATTTGGGGAATACCACGGGGTGCGGGAGGAATTCCGGAGAGCTGGAATCTTCCCAGTGTCTTATTGTAAGCAGCCATTTCCCGTTCACCTTGGAGAACATGGATATCCACCGAAGTTTGACTGTCAGCCGCAGTGGAGAAAATCTGACTCTTGGTGGTAGGAACAGTGGTGTTGCGATCGATGATTCTAGTAAATACTCCACCTAAGGTCTCAATTCCCAAGGAAAGAGGAGTAACGTCTACAAGGATAATATCTTTTACTTCACCGGCCAGAACTCCCCCTTGAATAGCCGCACCTAAAGCAACTACTTCATCCGGGTTAACCCCTTTATGAGGCTCTTTGCTACTTAGTCTCTTAATCGCTTCCTGAACAGCAGGGATACGAGTGGAACCACCGACGAGAATTACTTGGTTAACTTCACCCCAGCTTAACTTAGCATCGGCCAAAGCTTGACGGGTAGGTCCAAGGGTAGCTTCTACCAAGTCGGCAGTCAGCTCCTCAAATTTGGCCCGAGAGATATTCATATCCAAGTGAGCCGGTCCTTCAGCAGTCATAGTGATAAAGGGCAAGTTCACATTGGTAGAGCTAACTCCGGAAAGCTCAATTTTGGCCTTTTCCGCCGCTTCTTTCAAACGTTGCATGGCAACGCGGTCTTTCGTCAAATCTACCCCTTGGTCCTTTTTAAACTCGGCCGCCATATAGTCAATCAGACGTTGGTCGAAATCATCACCGCCGAGTTTGTTATTACCACTGGTAGCTTTAACCTCAACCATACCTTGGGAGAGTTCCAGTAGGGAAACGTCAAAGGTTCCTCCACCTAAGTCATAGACCAAAACGGTTTGGTCCTCTTGTTTATCTAAGCCATAAGCCAAAGCTGCCGCCGTTGGCTCGTTGATAATCCGCTTAACTTCCAAGCCGGCGATGGTTCCGGCATCTTTCGTAGCTTGACGCTGAGCATCAGTGAAATATGCCGGTACGGTGATTACCGCTTCGGTAACCGTTTGACCCAGATAGGCTTCGGCATCGGCTTTTAATTTTTGGAGAATCATTGCAGAGATTTCTTGAGGAGAATGGTTTTTACCATCGATTGTAACTTTATAATCTGTACCCATATGTCTTTTAATGGACATCACTGTTTTGTCCGGGTTAGAAACCGCTTGCCGCTTAGCCACTTGGCCTACTAAACGTTCGCCGGTTTTGGAGAATCCAACTACCGAAGGGGTGGTTCGATTACCTTCCGCGTTGGTAATGACGACTGCTTCGCCGCCTTCCATAACTGCCACACAAGAGTTTGTAGTTCCTAAATCAATTCCAATCACTTTACCCATGATTCAATTTTCCTCCTTAATACCCTAGCGAGATACTTTGACCATGCTAGGTCGAATAACTTTATCTTTGAGAAAATAACCTTTTTGCAATTCCCCGACTACCGTGTTCTCCGGATATTCCTCCGAATCAACTTGCAGTACGGCCTCATGTAAATTGGGGTCAAAGGGTTGCCCTACCGCTTCAATGGCTGCCAGTCCTTCTTTGCCAAGGATACTAGACATTTGTTTGAAAATCATATCTACCCCTTGAGAAAAAGAATTAAAGTCTTGGCTGGCTTTAGCCGCAGCAACCGCCCGCTCAAAATTATCCAACACGGGGAGCAAGGCTTCCACCACTCGTTCTGAGGCATACTTGACAAAGTCCTCTTTTTCTTTTTGGGTTCGCTTGCGATAGTTGTCAAATTCCGCCTGCAAACGTTGCAAGTGGGCATAGTACTCATCAGCTTGCTCTTTGCTTGTCTTGAGTTCTGCGGCCAGGGTGAGGACTTTTTCTTCTAAGGAAACAGCTTGTTGTTCGGCAGACTCTTGATTTTTTCCATCACCCTCTAGGTTCTCCGTGATGATCTCTTCAACTGTATCCGTTAAATTTTCCGCATTGTCTTCTTTGCTATTTACATCGTTGTTTTCCCAATCGGTCTGAGCCGATGGAGGGGTTTTTTCTCCCCATTTTACCATTTCTGAAACCACCTCTCCTATTTCCTTCGTCGCTTAGTAAGAAGCTCAGTGAGCGTTCTTGTCATATAATCAACCATGGCCATGGCCTTGCCATAGTCCATTCGCGTGGGTCCGATTAAACCAATAGTTCCTAAGGGTTCACCATCAATGGCATAGGTCCCCGTGATAATACTGCAGTCTTTAAGTTCCTTCAATTCATTCTCCCCGCCGATGGTTACAGCCAGACCCTGCTTCTGAGGCCGCAAGACCTTCTTTATTTGATCGCCCTCTTCAAACACTTGGAAAAGGGTTTTGATTTTCTCCACATCTTGAAACTCCGGTTGGTTCAACATATTTAAGGTGCCGCCCAGATAAACCTTATTAGAATCCTCCGGGTTGCTCAAGAGGGCGGATAGGAGTTCAAGAGCATTATCAATCAGGAAACGTTGGCGTGTAAGTTCACTGTAAATCTCATGGAAAATATCCCGTTTCACTTCAGCTATGGAGCGGCCCTGTATTTTTTCATTAAATACGTTAGCAAGCCTTTGCAGTTCCTCGGCAGTAACATTTTCTCCAATATCTACAATCTGATTCTCCACAGCTCCATTTTCTTTTACCACAACCATTATGGCCTTTCCCTGTTGGTAGGGAAGAAAATGCATCTGGTTAAAAGGACTCTCCCCTTGAGCAGGTCCCACCACAATA
>NZ_CEVWNY010000061.1:0-17118 GCF_982384815.1 Desulfitobacterium sp.
CTTTAGCCCAACTAGGGCAAGCAAATGACGGACCACTGGAAATCCTGCCAGATAGCCTGCGTTGGCAACAAGATGGCCTGGAAATTCTGGTGCGGGGGGAGCGCCTAGAGGGTCTTGCCAAACAAATCACCGGTACTATAAACCTTACACCTCAACCAGGACAAACACCTTCTGAAGAACCCGTCATTGATGTGCCGGTCGACCTGGAAGTAGTGAAAAACAATCAACTACAGGTAGACGGAGGAAGCAGCCCCTGGCAACTTGACCCCAGCCAAGTAGCTTTTACCTTTGTGGCTTTGCAAATTTCTCCGGAAGGAATTAGCGGCGAACCTCCTCTGGACTTCAACTCCCTGGAACTTACGGCAAACGATGGCAAAAAAGCGATAGTTCAGGTTGCCGAAGGCCCGGTTAAAACAGTGTATCTGGAACGCTTGATCCGCCGGGACGAAACGGGAATTTGGACAGTCACCGGCTACGTCCCGCGCTGACCCAAGCTCATAAAGATATTAAGAGGCCACTTATTTGAAGAAGGAAGCAAGATTTTTTCTTGCTTCCTTTTCTCATTAGCCTTTTAAGGATGGGTATTCCTCATAAAGACTTTTAATTTTTTGATTAATACCTTCTACGTCTACCGATCGGGCTTGCCGACCGGAAAGCGGATACTTTTCTTTCAGCTTGAGGATACGGTATACACTCTCCTCTAGTCGTTCTGTAGAAATTTCTCCTGTCTTAGCCGCATTCTGAAGGGCCTTTACCACTGCTTCTTCTTTGTTGAAATCGTGACAGACCAAAATAATATCACTACCCGCTTGGATGGACTTGACAGCTGCTTCCCCGATATCATAGTTCTCCACGATAGCACCCATGGTCATATCGTCCGTGAAAACAACCCCCTCAAACTTTAACCCCTTACGCAGAATATCAGTGATGAGGACTTTAGAAAAGGAAGCTGGATAATCCGGATCAAGCTTCGGCAGCAGGATATGGGCTAACATGATTCCATCAACGCCATTGGCGATGGCATTGGCGAAGGGCACAAGCTCAAAGCTCTTCAGTCTCTCTAAGTCATAATCAACTCTAGGCAGTCCCACATGGGAGTCCACAGTGGTATCTCCGTGCCCCGGGAAATGTTTGGCCACCGGGATAATATTTTGTTCTTGAATCCCCTTGATGGCTTGAATACCCAGTTTGCTGACAAGCTCAGGTTTGCTGCCGAAGGAACGATCCCCGATTACTTTATTTTTCGGATTACTAAAAATATCTAGGACAGGGGCGAAGTTGACATTCATGCCGAACTCCTTAACTTCTCGTCCAAGTATACTTCCCACCCGCTTAGCTAAGTTCTCATCATTCTGTGTACCAACCAGCTGGTTTGACGGCATCCCTTTAAACTCCGAAGGCATCCGGGATACCCTGCCTCCCTCTTCATCCAGGGCCAAAAATAAGGGTATCTTGTTTGTATTGGTCCCTTTCAATGAATTAATGAGGTTGAGCATTTGCTCAGTATCCCTGACATTCTTCTTCAGCAGCACAAAGCCACCCACATGATAAGTTTCAATTAACTTCTGTGAATTCTCATTTGCCTCATAGCCATCTACGCCAACCAACACTAATTGCCCGACTTTTTCCTCCAAGGTCATTTTCTTAATCTGTTCTTTAAGGGCGTCAACCTCAGGAGTATTTCCCGGGATAATCTTAGAATTACCGGAACTCCCTTGTGGACCCGGCAAAAAATCCTTAGGGTCTTGTACTATACTCTTACCGAAAACTAAATACCCGATAATAAGAGCTAGAGAAACCAAACCAATGAGAACTAAAGCCTTTTTATACATTTGCATCTTACCTTTAGCTTTTTAGTAACCAACACTTTTTCATAGTATAATCTTTATTCTTAATTTTATATGAACTTTACTTTTTATAAATGAAACCTTTGCTAAAGACAAACACTTATAACAATACTTTTAAACGTTTTAGTTCAGCCAATATTTCATAATATTCTTTGTCCAGCTCCTCAATGTCATCTTTTTTTGTGGGCATGGAGATTCTGCTTACTACCTCGGTAAGGCGATTTTGCAAGACAATAATTTCTTTTTCGATTTCCTCTTTATCCCTATCCAAAGGAACTTTACTCTTGCTTGCCAAGAATTTTGCATAAGTCCCCTTGAAGCTTTTGATTTGAAAATCCTCAATAGTCATGATCTGATTAGCAACCGAGCCTATAAAGCGGCGATCGTGAGAGACAAAAAGCAAGGAATGATCATAGTCCTGTAATGCTTCTTCTATTACTTCCAGCGAATTAATATCCAGATAATTGGTAGGTTCATCGAGAATAAGCAGATTATAGTCCTGGCAAAGAATTTTGGCAAAAGAAACTTTTACCCGCTCACCTCCGCTAAGCACATCGACTTTCTTATAAACATTGTCTCCCTTAAAAAGGAGTCGGGCCAACAGTATTCTTACCCAGTTCTCAGGATAGATGCTTTCAGCCATAACATTTTCCAAGATACTTTCGCTTTCATTTAGTATGCTTAAATCCTGACTAAAGTAACCGATCCTTGCGCTAGGGGCTATCTTCAAGGAGTTATCTCGATTCGAGATCATTTTCAGCAGGGTGCTTTTTCCGCAGCCATTGGGTCCGATCAAGGCGGCCTTTGCCCCATTTTCGATTTTGAACTCAGCATCTTGCAAGATTACCTTAGCACCGAAGACTTTATTGATCTTCTTTCCTTCAATAATAACCTTACTATAGAAATTCTGTGTATCGGCTATATCCAGTTTGATTCGTTCAATTTTCTTAGGTTTTTCTTTAACCTCCAGATGCTCAATCCGAGTCTCAACACTCTTCATGGCACGATCGAGATTGGCTTTGGCCTTTTGGTTACCCATCTTATGGAGCCGGGCTTCAGAATTACCCATTCTTCGGGGAGCCTTACGAATAGACTTTACTTTTTCCCGGGATTCGATAACAACTCGCTCAAGGCGCCTTTTTTCCGTGACGTACTGGTCATATTCAAACCGGGCCCTGTCTCTCTCCTGATCCTTCTGCTTGCAGTAGTCACTATAATTGCCTGAATAGATTTTAATTTTTCCATCTTCCACTTCAATAATCTTAGTGCACAATCGATCAAGTAAGTTCCGATCGTGGGAAATCAGAAACACCCCCCCGGAAAACTCGGCAAAATACCGTTCGATTAACTCGATTCCTTCTATATCCATGTTACTGGTGGGCTCATCGGCAAAGATCATGGCACTGTTTTGACTTAAGCAGTCTGCCAGTTTAAACCGGGTCTTTTCCCCTCCACTCATGCTCTCGCTATAATCGGTAGGTACTTTGAATCTGGAAGCCATTTCTGGGCCGATCATCTTATGCTCAGGGGGTTCCAGCTGGGAAAGATAAGAATACTTTCCATAAAGCTTAACCCAGCCTTCATCAGGTTCCAATCTTCCGGTGAGCAGGTTTATCAGGGTTGTTTTGCCAACACCGTTGACACCAATAATACCGATACGATCTTCCGCATAGAGACTTAGTTTATCAACTTCGATAATCAGGCGATCACCGAAGTATTTTTTTACCTTGCTGCATTCTATTAATAAAATAAAAAACCCCTCCTTAATTACCGGAGAGGATAGTTTCTATGCCAATTACGACCCAAAAATACTACATATTCTCAACATGCCCTCAAAAGCTTTCATGCGCATAAAATAGGACAACCGAAAACTATAGTAAAGGTGTAATATAGAGAAGCTACCCACAGAAAATTGCTATCCACTCACAGTAAAATGCATGATTATAAAGCCGTCCTTTAAAACGACTTACCCAAGGCATTTATTGCAAAGTGAATTACTTCTTCATTTTCTGCAGATACCTTACCTTTCTTAAGATTTTTAATTCATGATTATTATAAAAGCATTGTTTACCTTATGTCAAATATTTGCTTGAATGTCTATTGTATTACATCCAAAATATGCTATATTATTAGCAAGGGGTGGAGGAGATGGATCGGGAAGTTATCGAAATTCTAAATCAGATACTTCATAACCAAACTACAATGAGCGAAGATATCTCTTCTATGAAGGCAGATATCTCCGTTCTGCAGAAAGACGTTGGCTCCATGAAAGCAGATATCTCTGCTCTTCAAGCTGATGTAAAGACCCTAAAGAAAGATGTCAATGACATGAAAGGCGATATCTCTGCGCTGCAGAAAGATGTCGGTTCTATGAAAGCAGATATCTCTGCGCTGCAGAAAGATTCTGCTGATTTACACAGCAAAATAGCAAATAACACCATAATGCTGGAAAGCACTAGAAAAGATATCCGAATCTTGGCCGAGGTTCAAAAGAGCCATTATGAGCAAAATCAGCGGGAACATCAAGAAATACTTAATTCAATTAATAATAGAGCAGACATAATAGAGTTAGCTGTTAAAAGCATTTCTACCAGCGTAAGAGAAGTTAAAGTAGAAAATCAATCCTTAGACACTATTCTTGGCCGACATGATCGGGCAATCGAGACAATTAAGCGAAATCTGGCAAAGACAGTATAAGGGCACTTTAAAAGGGAGAGTTCACTACTTTTAAGTAGGAACTACTCCCTTTTTCTCTATCCCATTCCAGGCAATTTACTTATTCTTATTCATCCCCGTATAGATGAATACCGCATCTCTAAGGAACTCGGCTGCGCCTGGTTGCTTCTCATCGTAATATGCAGTGAAGCGAGGATCATCCACATACATCTGAGCTAACCCGGCATGAGCCTCCTTGGAGTAGCTCGGCCAAGAGAAGGTAAGCCATTGGCGATGGAGATTGGCAGTTTTTTGAGCCAGCTCTCCAGCAGGATCACCAGTTTTAAACGCCTCATAAAGGGTTGCCAAAACTTCCTCTCCTAGTTTGGTGAACTCATTATACTGTTCTTTGCTCATGTTCATAAACTTCTGGTTGGATTTTTCCACGGTCTCTTCACCGTACTTTTCGCGGATTTCCTGACCGTACTTAGCCTCGTTCTCTTCAATCATCTTACGTTTAAATCCTTCAAACTTTTCTGTGTCGGACATAGTGATTCTCCCTTCCCTTTGGGCAATGGTCTTCTCGACATTTTCAATGAGCAGATCCAATTGCTCTCTTTTTTCCAGAAGCTTCTCACGATGTTCCCGCAGTGCCTTTGCCCCATCAAAATCAGGGGAAGTTACGATATCTCGAATTCCTTCCAAGCTCATTCCCAACTCCCGATAAAATAAAATCTGTTGTAAGCGGTCAACTTCTTGTTGTCCATAGATTCGATACCCTGAAGAAGAGATTCTAGCCGGCTTAAGAATCCCGATTTCATCGTAGTACCTAAGAGTTCGTGAGCTGATTCCCGCTAAATGAGCTAATTTTTGCACTGTGTATTCCATGCGATCACCTCCTGGCGAGATTAAGAATACACCTTGACGCAACGTCAATGTAAAGAGGAAAATCAAAAATTAGCGAAAAACCTTTAATAGCTCGTCAAAACTATCGATAACTGCATCATAGTTCTCCACCGTCCCAAAGCCGTACCGAGCATAAATAAAGGGTATCCCCGCAACTTGCGCCGCTTTAGCATCTCCACCGGTATCTCCCACATAGACAGGATTTTTAAGTTGATTCCGCTTGATGATCAGCTTAATGTTCTCCCCTTTGGCAAGCCCTGTCCGACCTGGGTTTTCGTAATCGATAAAGTGCTTTTCCAGTTTGTGCGCAAAATAGAAAGCTTCAATATACCCTACCTGACAATTGCTGACGATAAAAAGCTTATGCTCCTGAACAAGTGCTTCTAAAGTCTTCTCTACCTGGGGATACAAAATTCCGCCATGGTTCCTTAGATAATCACACTCGATTTCGCTTCCTCTGGCCATGATTTTCTCTCGGGTCTCTTCATCAAAGTTAGGAAATAGCTTTTCGCCGATCTCGGGGATTTGCAGGCCCATGACACTTTTAATCTGGTCCAGAGTAATCTTTTCCACCGTAAGCCCTTGTTCCTGGGCATATTCGGTTAAGGCCCTATTCCATGTTAATAAGACCGATTCTGTTGCATTCCATAAGGTCCCATCCAAGTCGAAAATAATCCCATCTACATCAGTAAATTTTCTCATTTTCATCTCCTTTCTTTACCAAAAGATCCTTCGCTCATGCTCAGGATGACACGGCGTTTGAACCCCGGCATACTGAGCGTTTAGCCAAGTATCCTAAGCCAATGTTACTTTTCTATCATCAGATGGTGCTTCGTAGTAGTGATGAAATACTCCCTTAGTTTAAATTCAGCACTTCCTTAAGGTCCGCCATAAAGGAAGTGACGGCTTCATCTTTTGTCGCCCAAGAAGTTACTAAGCGAATAGCGGTTCTTTCCTCATCAACTTTGCCCCAAATCTCAAAGCTGTATTTACCCTTAAGCTGAGCTACTACCTTGTTGGATAGTATAGGAAAGATCTGGTTAGAGTCAGACTCGGAGAGAAACACAACCCCTGCCTCTTTTAACTGGTCGCGCAGTTTGTCGGCTAGACGATTAGCATGGGTGCTTAAATCGAAGTACAGATTGTCACGGAAAAGTTCAAGAAACTGAATGCCAATCACCCTTCCTTTAGCAGGCAGAGCACCTTTTTGTTTCATGTGATAACGGAAATCAGGCTTTAAATCCTCATTACAAATCACAAGAGCCTCTCCGAGGAGTGCCCCATTTTTTGTCCCGCCGATATAAAAAGCATCTAGAAGCTTTGGTAAATCAGCAAGCTCCAAGTCATTTCCTTCACTGCACAAGGCTGAGCCTAACCTTGCTCCGTCCATGAAAAAGTAAAGCTTTTTTGCACGGCAGAATTCGCTTAGGTCTTCTAACTCCTTTTTTGTATAGACGGTGCCTATCTCAGTGGTATTGGAGATATAGACCAGCTTGGGTTTCACCATATGTTCATCAGTATGTGCATCAAGCACCTCTTTAATCTTGGTAGGAGTCAACTTACCATTATCCACCTCTACCGTGAGCACTTTATGACCGGTGGCTTCGATGGCACCTGTCTCATGGACAAAGATATGGCCGGTTTGAGCGGCAATAGCAGCTTCATGAGGTCTTAAAAAGGCCGAAATTGCCACCAGATTGGTTTGGGTTCCCCCAGTAAGAAAATGGATATCCACAGTTTGATTTTCCAGTCTCTTTTTCAAAAGTGCAATTGCTTCCCGGGAAAAGCTGTCTTCCCCATAGCCATTTTCTTGGACAAGATTTGACTCCACTAAAGCCTCCAGGATTCGGGGATGGGCGCCTTCACTATAATCGTTTTTAAAGCTGATCATTTTTAAATCTCCTCCTGTCATTTGGGTCACAATTTAACACTGCAGCCTTTGATAAGGATATTGTCTTCATCCATCGTTTCGATTAGCAATAAATTAGCCAATTTTCAGAACCACCGGGGAAGAATCAGTTTGAGCCTATCCTTGATGTAATTCTCACGATTCTTAGTATAACCCTATCCGTAATATCATTAAATACCTTTTGTATTATAACTCCAAGCGGCGAAATAATTAAAGACCCCCTAGCTATATAGCCAAGGGGTTGATTTGAACCAGCCTCTAGTCCACCACTCCGAATAATGACATCAAAGCTGCGAAACAGACCTTGATCTTGATGATAACCATGAAGTTTTTAGTTTTAAGTCAATGTATATCCTGCTTCCCCCAGACGCTGGGTAATCCGCTTTTGGTGTTCAAAGCTTTGGGTCTCCAAAGTCATCTGGACGTGGGCGTAGCGTAAAGGTACTGATAAATCATAACGGGAGTGCTCGATAGTAATTATATTGGCCCGTTCTTGAGCGATAAGTTCCAGAACCTTCTCCAGATTACCGGGTTGGTCTGGTAAAAGCACCTGACAGGTCATGGCTCTGCCTGAGCGTCTGAGTCCCCTCTCGATAATCTCCGCTAGAAAATTCACATCGATATTACCGCCGCTTATGATAAGAACAACCTTTTGACCCGTAAGATCAATTTTACGTTGGAGGGCAGCGGCTACACTAACGGCACCCGCTCCTTCTGCCAGAGTCTTCGTACGTTCCATCAACATCAGAATAGCCTGGCTGATTTCCTCCTCCCCAACAGTCACAATTTCATCAACATATTGCCGGACTGTAGCAAAAGTTAAGACTCCGGCCTTTTTCACTGCGATACCATCGGCTAAAGTATTGGCCTGGGCTAAGGAATCCGGACTTCCGACTTTGAGTGCGTGAACCATGCTTGCACACCCGGCTGCTTGGACGCCGATGATGCGTACAGTCGGCTTTAAGGATTTTAAGGCTACCGCAATTCCTGAGATAAGCCCTCCTCCCCCGATGGGTACCAGTACCGTGTCTACCTCAGGAAGCTCCGCGAAAATCTCAAGACCTATAGTTCCTTGGCCGGCCATTACCTCCAGATCATCAAAAGCATGGATAAAAACGGCCCCGGTCTCTTTCTGGATTTCCAGGGCTTTCTGATAAGCATCATCGAAAACTGCCCCAGAAAGGATTACCTTCGCTCCATATCCTTCCGTCGCGGAAACCTTAGCAAGGGGGGCATTTTCCGGCATCACGATCATAGCCGGAATGCCCATGCGGGAGGCCGCCATCGCCACCCCTTGTGCATGATTGCCGGCGGAAGCGGCAATTACTCCCTTCTTCTGATCCTCCTCCGTGAGGGTGCGGACTTTGTTCATAGCACCGCGAATTTTGAAGGAACCGGTTTTCTGCAGACTTTCCATCTTAAGGTATATTTCTGTGCCGGTAAGGGAACTCAAAGTGTTCGAATGATCCAAGACCGTTTTATGTACATAGGGATGTATTGCTTCTTGCGCCTCTTGAATCTGTGGTAAAGTTAGTATTGTTGACATAAAATGCCCCTCTGCTTTCTGGTAGTCTTCAAAACCATGGGATGGTAAAGCATTATCGCCCTTTGGCAAACTTAGTATATACAGAATGAGCTATCCTCACCCTTTAAAATAAAAACGGGCACTCTTTCTAGAAGTAACCTTCTTTGAGAGTGCCATTTCTATTACCATAGTATTCCATAAAAACCCTCTTTGCATATTGTGTAATATAAAGATAGAGAGGGGGATATTTATGATTTTTTGCGGAGTCGGTATAGGTATAATTGTCATTGCTATCCTTATCCTAATAGCTTTGGGCCTTGTATTCTAATCGGAGATTTTCTTAGCACAGACTGGCTACAGTCTGTGCTGTGATTTTATCCCATCAAGAAACATTTGATGAATTCTTCTGTCTTCATCAAGTTCAGGGTGAAAGGACAGCCCGATTTGATTTTGGTACCGAACACCCACAATATGCCGGTTTACCTCAGCGAGAATTTCCACACCGTCACTTGCGGATTCAATGTAGGGCGCGCGGATAAAGGTCATAGGAACCTTACCCAGATCGCCGAACCCCTCTTCGGTGTAAAAACTGCCCAGCTGTCTTCCGTAAGCATTGCGCCTAACTTTCACCGGTAGGGTACCAAAATGACGGGCTGAATCGTTAGAAAGTTCTTCTGCCAGGAGGATAAGTCCCGCACAGGTACCTAGTACAGGCAAGCCTTTGGCGATCTTTTCCCGTAAGGGGGCAAACATATCCAGTTCCCGGAGCAGTTTGCCTTGGGTGGTACTCTCACCTCCCGGAAGAATCAATCCATCGAGATTTTGACGAGCATCATTTCCATTGCGAAGCTCCAGGAAGTCCACGCCAAGTTCGTTAAGGATTTTCTCATGTTCTGCGAAAGCTCCTTGTACGGCTAATACTCCTACGATCATTTTACTTTCCTCGTTCCGCCATAAGCAGTTCAATTTCCTGTTCGTTAATTCCGACCATAGCTTCTCCAAGGTCCTCAGACAGTTCCGCTAATACCTTAGCATCCTGATAGTTGGTAACAGCTTTAACGATAGCTTGAGCTCTCTTTGCAGGATCTCCGGATTTAAAGATACCGGAGCCCACAAAAACCCCTTCCGCCCCTAGCTGCATCATTAAAGCCGCATCAGCCGGAGTAGCAATGCCACCCGCTGCAAAATTGACCACCGGCAGGCGTTTATGCTCATGAACGTAGAGCACCAAATCATAGGGCACTTGCAGTTCTTTGGCTTCATTAAATAACTCGTCTTCCCTCATATTGGCGATGCGGTTGATTTGACGATTGATCATTCTCATATGCCGTACAGCCTGAACCACATCCCCTGTTCCTGGCTCTCCCTTGGTCCGAATCATAGAAGCCCCCTCGTTAATTCTACGCAGGGCTTCCCCTAAATCTTTGGCACCACAAACAAAAGGCACCTTGAAACTGGTCTTATCAATGTGGTATACATCATCAGCAGGAGACAAGACTTCACTCTCGTCAATATAGTCAATTTCAATAGCCTCTAAAATCTGAGCTTCAACAAAATGACCAATACGGCATTTGGCCATGACCGGAATGGAAACGGCGTCCATAATTCCTTTGATCATCTTGGGATCGCTCATACGGGAAACTCCGCCTACCGCACGAATATCAGCAGGAATCCGCTCTAGAGCCATGACTGCACAGGCTCCGGCTGCTTCGGCAATCTTCGCTTGTTCCGGTGTGGTGACATCCATGATCACGCCGCCCTTTAACATCTGGGCTAACTCTTTGTTCAATTCATACTGTTTGCTATTTAAGCTCATGCTAAAACCCTCGCTTTACTTATTGATTAGTTTGAAGTATACTCAAATCTGGATATATTAAAATGCCCAGATTACCATTATTTTTTATAGCCAATTTGAGTGCGAGGATTGATTATGCTAACATATTCTTTCGAAAATATAGGGTCAGAGAGCATGTATGAATATCTCTATTACTGTATCAAGACTGATATTCTGCAAAAAAAATTAAGGCCGGATGAAAAACTCCCCTCTAAACGAGTCTTTGCCAAACATCTGGGGGTCAGCATAATAACCATCGAAAACGCTTATGCTCAGCTTGCCGCGGAGGGATATATTTACACCCTGCCTAAACGCGGGTATTTTGTCTCCAACTTAGATAAACAAACCCTTCACCCCTCCATTGAAAGGCCCCAAGAAGATCTCAGTCCTAGACCAAAAAAAGAGCCGGCTTATTACGCCGACTTTGTCAAGAATTCCGTCGCCCTCGACTCCTTCCCCTTCTCGGTCTGGACAAAGCTGCTTCGGGACGTCACCGATACAGAAAGTGAAGCCTCGCTTCTCTCCGACACTTCCGTAGGCGGCGTAATGAAGCTAAGACAGGCCATAGCCGAACATCTTTATCAATTCCGGGGGATGTCTGTGGAACCGGAACAAGTCATTGTCGGTGCCGGAACCCAATACCTCTACAGTGTGATCATCCAGCTTTTGAGTCGTGATCGCGTCTACGCTGTGGAAGATCCCGGCTACCCTCGACTAACAAAAATCTATGAGAGCAATGATGTGAAGTGCCGCCCTATTCCTATGGATACCTCCGGTGTTATTCTTGAACATTTAAGAAGCTGTGGGGCTGAAATCCTTCATATTACTCCTTCCCATCATTTTCCCACGGGCATAATTATGCCAGTGAGCCGTCGTTATGAACTTCTCAGCTGGGCCGCTAATCAAAAAGAACGCTATATCATCGAAGATGATTATGATTGCGAGTTCCGTCTTTTTGGCAAGCCTATTCCAACCTTGCAAAGCATTGATGTAATGGAAAAGGTCATCTATATTAACACTTTTTCCAAAAGCCTTGCTCCTACCTTTCGGATTAGCTATATGGTTCTTCCCAAGCATTTAGTGGAACGTTTTTACGCGAAGCTAGGCTTTTATTCCTGCACCGTCTCCACCTTTGAGCAGTTTACCCTAGCCCGCTTCATTACGGAGGGCTATTTTGAAAAACATATTAACCGTATGCGCACCTATTACCGTAAACAAAGGGATGCCATCCTTAAGGCGATTCGGCAAAGTGACTTAACCCCCTTTGTGACGATCCAGGAAGAGGACTCGGGATTGCACTTTTTAATAGAAGTGAACACAGATGTGGAAGATGCGAAACTTATTGCAGCCGCCAAGAGCGCCGGTATCCGCATTTCCTGCGTGTCACAATATTATCACGGTAAGCCCGATGACCGAACCCACAAGATCATCATCAATTACTCCGGATTAGAACCGGAAAAGATTGAGACCGCGATTCAACGTCTGAGCCATAGTCTTGTAGAAGTAATTAAGTAAAAGACAAACCAACGACCTTGCTTTTCACCCTATTGCTTAAAGCCTAGCAAGGTCGGATTTTTTATCTAAACTCACTAACCTGCTTCCACATAAATTCCGGGAGGGAAAAACAACTTTCAAGGATTTGCCCATTTACATAAAGAGTATCAGTTCTTTTAATTTTTGCCGTATCCGGATCGGTATATTTTTTCGATCCTAAAGTGAAGCTCCACAAGCCACCGGGATAGGTAGGCACTACTGCCGTAAACATCTTTGTTTTTGGAAAAATGCCATTAACCCGTTGATAGATCTCCTTCATTACTTCTCCATGGAAAATCGGTGATTGACTTTGGCAAACCATGAGTCCATCATCTGCTAACGCATTATGTAAACTCTGATAAAAACTTTTTTCAATCAATACCTCTGCCGGTCCGATGGGATCTGATGAGTCCACAATGATTACATCATACTTGGTAGTTGTTGTTTGGGCATATTTTACCCCATCATTAAAAATGAAATGGACCCGCGGATCTGATAACCCGCCGGATACCTCCGGCAGATACTTCAGGCAAGCCTCAACCACCATCTGATCAATTTCTACCACATCAATTTGTTCAACGCTTACATATTTGCAGACTTCTTTGGCAACCCCGCAATCGCCGCCGCCAATAATCAGTACCTTTTTCGGGTTAGGATGAATCCCTAAAGGCACATGCGAAATTGTTTCATTGTAAATATGTCCATCCATGGAAGTAGTTTGGACAATACCATCCAATACTAACATGGGGCCAAAGCTATAAGAATCAAGAATCATCACATGCTGAATTGGAGACTTTGCCTCGAAGATAATCTCCTTGATCCGATAATCGATCTTTAGATTTTCCCGTTCATCTTCCGTCATCCATAGTCCATTCTCATTTTCGGATAAAAAACCTGGTAAATTTCTGGTCATTTTTGCCTCCATAACACAATATTCTTAGGGCATCTTGCCCTTATTATTATACCACAAGAAACAACTCCGTTTAGTATATAGAGTTGTCTCGTTTTGGGGAAGGCTTATTTTGTTGTATCTAAAATCAGTCTATCATTTATTTCGGTTTAGATAACCCATTCCCAAAGCAGTAATAAGCCCGGATAAAGAACCTGCAAGGAACATTATAGCCATTACGAAATTGGCTAGATCCTCAAATCCTTCACCGGCCCTAACGAACCTTGCCAAGTAATAAAGGTAGATTGCCATGATCAGACACAAAATCCCCGGCAAGTATTTGAGGGCTTTCATCTTCGGTACAAATCGCCCCAGAAGATAGGTTATTCCTGCCACCACTAAAGCGATTAGCAATAAGATGAGGATAAAACGGTCCATCCTGCCACCTCTTTCCAGGTTATAATTATCCATATACCTAATTGTCCTGATAAAAATTAACATTATTATAGCTTATCCCAACTAGTCCAAACAATGATCCCTAGTTTATCCATCAAATAAAAATCTCTGGGTTAAATTCTAATAATCAGGTAAAATTATAAAAGAACTCAAACGGAGTGTTACTCCACCAAAGATTTTAAAAAAGGAGTGAAAAATATGCTTACAGGAGCAGAAAAAATTACCGATGTAGTAGAAAAATATCCACAAACCGTGGAGGTATTCCAAAGATACGGTATGCACTGTTTTGGCTGCATGGCCGCCCGTTTTGAAAACATTGAGCAAGGCGCCATGGCCCATGGCATCGATGTGCCTGCACTGATCAAAGACCTAAATAAGGTTGTTGCTAACCAGTAGACCCGTGAAAAAGGCCCTCCTCAGGAAAAACCTGAAGAGGGCTATATAAAAGAGGACATCGAGGGCAATAATCAGGCTGTTTACTTCATAACAGCAGTGGGTAGCATCAGAGAAAGTTCGGGGAAGACCACCAGTACGATTAGCATTACTATCATTACCAATATAAACGGCAATACTCCCATGACCACTTCTCCAAGCTTTTCCTTAGCCATCGAACTCACAACAAAGAGGTTAAGACCTACAGGTGGGGTAATCATAGCCAACTCCATATTAACGGTCATGACGATAGCAAAGTGAATGGGATCGATGCCGAGAGATCTCATAATCGGAAGTAAAATAGGAAGAGTAATGAGAATAATGGAGACAGCCTCTAAGAAAGTTCCCATGATGAAAAACATTAGCTGCGTGAAGAAGAAAAAGGCAACGACATTGAGGCTCGATTGACCGATCCAAGTGGCTACTTTATTCGGCACTTGGTTATTGGTAAGGAATAGGGCAAAGACCATCGCTGCGGCAATAATCAGGAAGATCATAGATGTGGTATTGATGGTTTCAACGAGGACAATTCGAAAATCCCTGGGGTGCAATTCCCTATAGACAAAAAGAGAAATAATCAAGGTATAGAAAACTGCCACAACGGCTGCCTCGGTGGGCGTACAAATCCCTGAATATATACTGCCGAGAATCAAGAAAGGCAGAAAACCACCGGGTATAGCCTTAATCGTTGACTTCCACCGCTCACTCCAAGTGGCCTTTTCCGTGTGTCCATAGCCTTTGATTTTGGCATAAACTATAGCTATGATGATCAAGGTGGTAGCAAGGATAAGACCCGGAATTATGCCCGCCATAAATAACTTCCCGATGGAAACGTCGGAGGTTACACCGTAAACAATTAAGGGAATACTGGGTGGAATGAGGATCCCAAGGGTTCCTGAAGCGGCAATCAAACCCATGGTATAGCGCTTAGGATACCCCCCTTTGATCATGGCCGGGAGCATAATGGCACCGATAGCAGCTGCTGTAGCCGGGCTGGAACCGGAAATGGCCGCAAAAAGAGTACAAGCAAGAATAGTTACCACGGAGAGGCCACCCGGCAAGTGGCCGATCCAAGCCCGCAGACATTCGATGAGGTACTTAGACACCCCACCTCTAGCCATGAGCACTCCCGCCAGTACATACCCAGGAATTGCCATGAGTGGTGCGGTATTGATCCCCGCAAACATTCGTTGGGGTATCATCATCAGATTAAAGTCTGAGGTAGTAGCGAAAATCAGAATTGTGGACATGGCTAAACTGATGGCAATGGGGACGTGCAGTAAGAATAGAATAACAAAAACACTAAACAGTAAAGCTGTGGTCATCTGGTTTTACGCCCCTTTCTTGCTCCGCTATCCAGTCTTTCCCGCGATTTTTGAGAGTTTCATATAGTTTAACCGCAAAGCGCAGGGTCAACAGGGAACCCATCAAAGGTAAGATTGCATAAACAAAATATAGAGGTACTCCCGTATCAACAGAGCGTTGTCCTGTTTTGTGAACGAAGGCTACTAGTTCAAAACCATAGCGAAGCACAAAAACGCTGAACAACAGCCCTACGACATGGGCAAAAATAGTAACCATGAATCTCGCTTTCAAAGGTAAACGGTCAAATAGCATATCTACCTTAATATGATGGTTGTCCCGTAAAGCCACACTTGTGCCAATCAGAGTTCCCCATATAATCAACCATTGGGAGATTTCGTCCACCCATGGTTTGGGACTATTAAGGAAATAGCGCATGATAACTCCATAAAAAATGATCGTAACTCCAATAAACAACAATCCCCCGGCTGTAATATCCTCCAGAAAGCGAAACACTTTCCAAAACCGCTTCATCTGAACACCTCTTTTCCGCAAATCACCCATTACGTTGAAATGTGAAGAAACATAGGACGGAATGTTTTATTTTGTTGTTTCTTGTCAGTAAGCTTCTTGTGAAGAAGGGACGGGGAAGCCCGCCCTTCTTCCGAATATGATTAAATTATTTATTGGCGGCCCGTGCGGCTTCGATTACGTCTTTGCCAATAACACTTTCAAATTTGGTAACCACCGGCTCCATCACTTTTTGGAACTCTGCCCGTTGTTCCGGATTCAGTTCTACAACTTCCATACCGGCTTTCTTTAGATTTTCAAAACTTTGTTTATCTAAATCTTCGGCTAATTGAACGGCGTAGTCAGTGGCTTCGGCCATGGCTTTTTCTAGTGCTTGCCGAATATCACCAGGCAATCCGTCCCAGAACTTGGTGTTGACAATGATGCAATAGTCAAGGCGTCCATGATTGGAAACGGTCATGTACTTTTGCACTTCCGCGTATTTTTGGGTATCGATATTGTTAAAGGTGTTTTCGGTTCCGTCAACAGTTCCTTGTTGTAAAGCGGTATAGGTTTCTCCAAAGGCGATAGTGGCGGAGCCGGCTCCGAGAGCAGCGAACTGCGCTTCCAAAACGCTACCGGCTTGGGTCCGGAACTTCAGACCTTTAAAATCTGCCGGGGTTTTTAAGGGGTGCTTACCGTTAACAAATTGCTTGAAGCCGTTTGGCCACATAGCTAACAGGCGCACACCGTAGTTATCTAAGCTATTCATCAGTTTCTTATTAGCATCGCTTTCCCAGAAACGATAAACAGAAGCGTTATCTTTAAATAAGAATGGGAGATCCACATATTGGAACTGGGGATTCATCCCTACTAATTTAGTAATAGAAGGGGCAATAATATGCACATTGCCAGCTTGCACTGCTTCCAGTTCTTCCTTATCACCGTAAAGCTGGGAAGAAGGATAAACTTCCACTGTGACACGCCCATCTGTATACTTTTCCGCCAACTCTTTAAATCTTTCCGCAGCAACGCCTTTTGGCGAGTCAATGGTGGTTACGTGAGAGAACTTTACGATGATGGGATCTGCTTTCTTTTCAGGGCTGCCACCGGCGCTGCTGGAATTGTTAGCATTACCGGAATTATTGGCTTTGCCACTTGATGAAGAAGAGCAGCCGGCTAAAGTCAGAGCCATCATTAAAGTAACTACTACCAATAAGATTAGGGATTTGTTCGATTTCCTCAGATTAAACATCATTCCGCCTCCTCAATTTTTCGGATGTCCGAATTTCGTTTTATCTCTCTATTCCCCTCTATACT
>NZ_CEVWNY010000062.1:0-17019 GCF_982384815.1 Desulfitobacterium sp.
CATCGGAATTGTGGATACTAACTGTGACCCTGATGAAATTGATGTGGTTATTCCTGCAAACGATGATGCTATTCGTGCAGTTAAACTTTTAACAGCTCGTATTGCTGATGCGATTATTGAGGGACAACAGGGAAGCGCTGACGAAGCCGAAGAGGCTGAAGAGGCTGCGGAAGAAGTAGTTGCTGAATAATTATCCCCCATACGGGTTAAAGGTGATTAAGTAGAGGGGCAGGGTGAAGAAGGGTTGGTTAAGCTTCCCGGATGCTCATCCTGCTCCTTTTTCTGTAATAGGGTCAGATTAAGGAAAAAAGTATCTACATAGATTTGGAGGGTTTTACTATGGCAGAAATTACTGCAGCTCAAGTAAAAGAGCTTCGCGAGCGTACCGGAGCGGGGATGATGGATTGCAAAAAGGCACTCAATGAAGTCGGTGGTGATATGGATAAAGCCGTCGATCTTCTGCGGGAAAAAGGCCTTGCTGCCGCTGCTAAAAAAGAAGGCCGTATTGCAGCAGAGGGAATTGTTGAATCCTATATTCATGGCGGTGGAAGAATCGGCGTTTTGCTGGAAGTTAACTGTGAAACTGACTTTGTAGCTAAGACTGATGAGTTTAAACAATTTGCCAGAGATATCGCCTTGCAAATTGCGGCGGCTAAACCACAATATCTCTCTAAGGCTGATGTTCCCGAGGATGTTTTGGAACATGAAAAGAATATTCTTAAAGCACAGGCTCTTAACGAAGGAAAACCGGAAAAAATTATTGATAAGATGGTAGAAGGCAGAATTTCAAAATTTTACAAAGAAGTATGTTTGCTTGAGCAAGAATTTGTAAAAGATCCGGATATGACCATTAATGACTTAGTGCTTGAGAAAACTTCTAAGATCGGAGAGCGGATTGTTATTCGCCGTTTTACCCGTTATGAGATGGGTGAAGGGCTAGAGAAGCGTCAAGATGATTTCGCAGCTGAGGTCATGAAGGAAATGAACCGCTAAGATTAAAATTAGAGGACACTTAGGTGTTCTCTTTTTGGAATCGAAGAGGATTATTTTCGATTATGTAGAAATATATTTTTGGAGGTCAGCAATGGAAACACCGCGATATCGCCGGGTGATCTTAAAACTAAGCGGAGAAGCACTTGCCGGGAATCAGGGCTTTGGAATTGCTCACGACATGCTTGTCAGCGTTGCAGAACAAGTTGCTGAGGTTCAAAAACTTGGAGTAGAAGTAGCCTTAGTGGTTGGTGGTGGAAACATCTGGAGAGGAATCGCAGGAAGCAAACAGGGCATGGACCGAGCCAATGCAGATTATATGGGGATGTTGGCAACGGTGATGAATGCCTTGGCACTGCAAGATTCTTTGGAAAAAACCGGCGTGGCGACTCGGGTATTATCTGCCATTGATATGAGACAAGTAGCAGAACCCTATATTCGGAGACGAGCTATTCGCCATCTGGAAAAAGGGCGTATCGTCATTTTTGCAGCCGGGACGGGAAATCCTTATTTCTCCACAGACACTACAGCAGCACTACGGGCCGCAGAAATTGAGGCCGAAGCCATCCTAATGGCCAAACGGGTAGATGGCGTCTATGATAGCGACCCGTTGAAGAATCCTGGGGCTAAGAAGTACGCTAAACTTAGCTATTTGGAAGTACTAAGTCAGGGCCTAGGGGTTATGGACTCCACAGCAGCTTCACTATGCATGGATAATAACATTCCTCTAATCGTATTCGACTTAAATAAGAAGGGTAATATCCTAAAAGCGGTAATGGGTGAATCCATTGGTACTTATGTAGGGAGGGATAAAAATGATTTCTGAGGTACTTAAAGATGCTGAAGACCGGATGGTCAAGGCAATTGATGCCCTTAAGCGAGAGTATTCCACCATTCGTGCGGGTCGCGCCAATCCCAATATGCTGGATAAGATTACCGTGGAGTACTACGGTACTCAAACCCCTGTCAATCAGCTGGCCAATATTTCAGTGCCGGAACCTCGTATGTTAACTATTCAGCCCTGGGATAAATCAAGTTTGCCCATGATCGAAAAAGCCATCTTAAAATCCGATCTTGGTTTAAATCCTTCCAGTGATGGAACTGTCATTCGTTTAATTATTCCCCAGTTGACGGCCGAGCGCAGAACAGAGATCGTGAAAACGGTTAAGAAAAAAGCAGAAGAATCACGGGTTGCTGTTCGTAATATTCGGCGAGACACCAATGATAGCTTGAAAAAACTCGAAAAAGATCATACAGCATCAGAGGATGAGATTAAAAGAGCTCAAGATGATGTACAAAAGATGACGGATAAGTTTGTTAAGGAAATTGATCGAGTTATGGACATGAAGGAAAAGGAAATCATGGAAGTTTGATTACTTTTTGATCTTGACCCCCTTTAGACTTAAGGGGGTCTTTACCCTTCTTTTTAGGTCTCCATTGGAGGTGTGGAAATGTGGCATAGATTTTGGAAAAAGAAAGAAAAAAGCGGATCTTTATCGGATGAGATCGACAAACACGGGTTGCCACGACATATCGCCATAATCATGGATGGAAACGGTCGTTGGGCACAAAAGCGCGGTCTGCCTCGCTCCCTCGGTCATAAAGCCGGAGTAGAAGCGCTGCGTGATGTCGTTAAAATGTGCTCCAATCTTGGTATAGAAGTATTAACAGTATATGCCTTTTCTACTGAAAACTGGAGTAGACCTAAAGATGAAGTCAATATTTTAATGAATTTATTAACTGATTATTTACGACGTGAGCTCGACGAGCTTCATGAGAATCAGGTGCGAATTCGGATGATCGGTAATATGGACCAGCTTCCTAGCGAGGCTCAAAAGGAATTAATGCACTCGATTAGAAAGACTGAAAAAAACACCGGACTTATTCTTAATTTAGCCTTAAATTACGGGGGACGGGCTGAACTTATCTCCGCCGTGCAACTTATAAGCGAGGAGATTCGCCAAGGAAAATTAACACCGGAAGAAATTACGGGTGAAACTATCTCGGCTAATTTATTCACTGCAGGTTTGCCTGATCCCGATTTATTAATTAGAACTTCCGGTGAAATGCGCATAAGCAACTTTTTACTTTGGCAAATTGCTTACACTGAGATTGTTGTCACAGATTGCTTATGGCCTGATTTTGATCAGGATAAACTTACAGCGGCCATTATTGATTATCAGAAGCGAGAACGCCGCTTCGGAGGGCTAAGTAAACAGTAAGGAGAGGCATATGCTGACTAGAACACTAAGTGCAATGGTTTTTGTGCCAATAATACTGGGCCTAACCTATTTGGGTGGACCGTACACAGCATTGCTGGTGACCGTTCTTTCCCTCCTGGCACTGAAAGAGATTATGGCTATCGGAGAGAATATGCGAATTAAGCCTTGGTACTTAAGCAGCGGGGTTTTCTCTTTAGCTTGGCTTGTACTAATTTTTCAAGGTAAAATGCAATGGTTATTGCCATTGTTTATCGCTTGGCTTTTATATGGTTTGGGAAAAATGGCTTTAGGATACCCAAGAATTCACTTCGGTGAGGTTGGGTTTAATTGCTTTGCCCCCCTTTATACAGTGGTTATGTTGTCACATCTTTATCTCATTCGTGGATTGCCCGATGGTATGAACTGGGCATTTCTTACCTTTATTTTGGTATGGACAACAGATACCTTTGCATACCTTATAGGGAGACTCATGGGAAAGCACTTGCTGGCTCCCCGGATTAGTCCTAAGAAGACTATCGAGGGGTCTTTAGGAGGACTTACCTTTTGTGTTCTTAGCGGCATCTTAGCCTGGAGAATATTCGACGGGGCCCCATTGCCGGCTTATTTTGGTATAAGTTTAATCATTGGCATTATTGCTCAGATCGGGGATCTTTTTGAATCAGCTCTCAAGCGAAGTGTAAATATTAAAGATTCGGGGAACCTTATTCCAGGACATGGGGGTATTCTTGACCGCTTTGATAGCCTTTTATTTGCGATTCCTATTATGTATTATTGGGTAATATTGGTGGGGTGATCATTTGAATATCCAGGTGGAACAGAAGTTAAAAGATAATATTAATCGTCTGGTTGTTATTACTTTTGTTCTGGTTTTACTTAAAGCATTTACATATTTTTTTCGGGAGTTTATGCCGGTCTTCAGTCAGGTTCTAAGCAAGCTGCTTTCGGCATTTTTACCTTTTTTCATCGCTTTTTTTATTGCTCTTCTGCTTGAACCTTTGGTAAAAAAGTTGATGGGAAGCTTAAATGTTCGCAGACCTATTGCGACTTTGCTATCATTGATTATAGTTATTCTCGGTATCGGCAGTATCATTTTTTTAATCATAGCCCGGTTGTATACCGAGCTTTCCGACCTCGCTATTTCCTTCCCCAGCTATGGCTATCTGATGAGTATCTTTAATAATATTCTCGATACTGTCGAGAACTTTATTCAACTTAATCCCGAAATCCAAGTAACTCTTACGACGGCTACTCAAGGCATCATAAATTCCCTGCAGGGCTGGGCGCTATCCGGCAGTAAATTTCTCCTCGGTTTTATTTCCGCTCTCCCGGGTGTATTTATTGTCTTGATAATATCCATTGTGGCTACCTTTTTTATGAGTGCCAGCTATCCGGGGGTTAAGAGCTTCGCTAACAGCTTACTCCCTCAGAAATGGAAGTCCAGCGCCCAGTCGGTAGGTCGTGATCTGGGTTCGGCCATAATCGGATTTATAAGAGCTGAAGCTATCTTAGTCTCAATCACCGGATTTATTTTAACCATAGGCTTATTGTGGCTGGGTAATCCCTATGCCTTTACCATTGGTTTTATTTCCGCTTTTTTGGACTTATTGCCCATTGTTGGTACAGGGATGATTTTTGTCCCCTGGATTGTTGGTCTATTTATTTTAGGATCAGTTACCGAGGGTATTAAACTCTTAGTAATCTATGTCATTGCCTTGGTGATCCGCCAAGTGGTGGAACCCAAAATTATGTCCGAAAGTATTGGGATACATCCCTTAGCGACTCTTATCTCCATGTATGTGGGTTTAAAACTATTCGGTGGTTTTGGTTTGATCTTGGGACCCGGGCTAGTGATTATTTATGAGGCCTTACGTAAAGCAGGTGCCTTCAGAGTCCCTAAGGAGTGATCGTGTGAAGAAATTGACAATTTTAGGCTCTACGGGGTCTATTGGTACGCAGACCTTAGATGTTGTGCGCCAGAATCCACAGCAATTTGAAATCTTTGGGCTGGCAGCTGGGAAGAATGTAAAGGAACTTGAACTTCAAGCTCGTGAATTTAAGCCAAAAGTTATAGGTCTAATGGATGAAAAAGCGGCCCTGGAACTAAAACAGCGAGTGGCGGATCTCAATATCCGTGTTGTACATGGTATGGAAGGTCTTCTGGATATGGTCACAGATGAAATACCGGATACGGTTGTCACAGCCATTAGCGGTCGCATTGGTCTGGAGCCTACTTTAGCAGCTTTACAGGCCGGTAAAGATATCGCTCTGGCTAATAAAGAGACTTTAGTTTCCGGTGGAAAGTTAGTTATGGAGACTGCCCAAAAATTCAAGCGGCAGATTCTCCCGGTGGATAGTGAGCATTCAGCGATATTTCAGTGCTTGGAAGAAGGGCCGGATACCCTTGAGAAGATTATTCTCACTGCTTCCGGGGGTCCTTTTCGAGGTTGGTCGGCATAGCAATTAAAGGAGGTAACTCCTGAATCTGCCTTGAAGCACCCTAACTGGGCCATGGGAGCCAAGATTACCATTGATTCGGCGACAATGATGAACAAAGGTTTAGAAGTTATTGAAGCCCATCATCTTTTTAATATGGGTTACGACCAGATCGATGTATTAATTCATCCTCAGAGTATCATTCATTCTATGGTGCAATACTGTGATGGCAGTATTTTGGCTCAATTGGGAAGACCGGATATGCGCTTACCTATTCAATATGCTTTAAGCTATCCAACCCGTTGGCCTAACCCCTTTGAACGTCTTGATTTAAGAGGAAAGACCTTAACCTTTTTTGATCCTGGAGAATTCGATTTCCCAGCTTTAAAACTAGCTTATACTTGTGGTCGCCGGGGCGGCACTTTACCGACGGTCATGAACGCAGCAAATGAGGTTGCAGTTCATGCCTTCTTAGCCCATCGAATATCCTACCTTGAGATAATCCGTCTTGTGGAAAAGGTCTGCCTGGAGCATGATGTGTTAGATGCTTCTGATTTGGAAACTATACTTAATGCGGATTATTGGGCGCGTATTCGTACAGAAGAACTAATTTAGGTAACGGACTTCCGTGCCGCATGAGTAGCATCACGGGTAAACTGAAAAATCTTATTCTGGGGTAGAAAGTCGGAAGGATTGGGGAGGGTTTGGCTTGACAAGTGCTTTAGCGGTCATTTTTGCCTTTGGTCTCTTGGTAATGATCCATGAGTTGGGACACTTTATCGTGGCTCGTTTAAACGGCATAAAGGTATTAGAGTTTGCTTTTGGTTTTGGACCAAAGATTATCGGCTTTAAAGGGAAAGAGACGAATTACTCCTTGCGTCTTGTTCCTTTAGGCGGTTTCGTGAAAATGTATGGAATGGATGCGGAGATCGATGAGAATGGCAATCAAACCATAGCCCCTTCTAACGATCCCAGGAGTTTTAGCAACAAAAAGGTTTGGCAGCGAATGTCGGTTATTGCTGCGGGGCCCATTATGAATTTAGTTTTGGCAATTTTCCTTTTTATGATCGTATTTGCTTATTTCGGCATTGCCACAGCAAGCGATACCAATGCGGTGGGCTCTTTAATCGAAGGTATGCCTGCCCAGACGGCAGGAATTCAACCGGGAGACAAGGTGATCTCAGTCAACGGAGTGGAGACACCTACCTGGAATGACTTAACTAAATCCATCCATACCATGCCGGAACAGGACATTGTGCTGGTAGTTGAACATGAGGGAATCCAAAGGGCTTTAACGATAAAGACACAAGTCGACCCTGCCACAGGAAAAGGTTTGGTGGGGATTAGCCCCGTAGTAACTTATGAAAAAACCACGCTGCTGGAAGCGGCCAAATACGGCTTCCAGCAAACCGTTAATTTTACTCGCTTAGTCTTAGTCACCTTGGCCCAAATGATCACCGGTGAAACGAAGGCCGAGCTGGGAGGGCCGGTAGCCATTGTTCAAGCTATTGATCAAAGTGCTGAATCGGGGTGGGAGAATTATTTAGGCTTTATCGGGATCTTAAGTATCCAGCTGGGGCTTCTTAACCTTTTCCCGATACCGGCCCTTGATGGCAGCCATCTCGTCTTTTTATTGATCGAAGGACTTAGAGGGAAGCCGATGAATCCCGAGCGGCAGAACTTTATTCACTTCTTAGGATTCGTTTTCCTGATGTGCTTAATGCTTGCCGTTACCTATAAGGATATTATTAAGCTCTTTTCCGGTGAAGGCTAAGCCCGGCATGGACCCGACTAACCTTCAATGGGGGTTGAAAAGCTAAGGAGGCCATAATGTGGAGCGAAAGATGAGAAAAGCGGTGAAGATTGGCGATGTTACCATCGGAGGAGGGGCCCCCATCGTCGTCCAATCCATGACTAATACTGATACCCGAGATATACCAAAGACCTTAGCCCAGATCGAGGCCTTAGCCCAGGCGGGGTGTGAGGTGGTGCGTCTGGCGGTGCTGGATCGTGACGCAGCCTCTGCTCTTAAGGAGATCGCCCAAAAAAGTAAGCTGCCGGTGATCGCCGACATTCACTTTGATTACCAACTGGCATTAATGGCCATCGAACAGGGTGTACATGCTTTAAGGTTAAACCCCGGCAATATCGGTGCCCGTTGGAAGGTGCAGGAGGTCGTCCGGGCTTGCAAAGAAAGAGAGATTCCGATCCGAATCGGAGTGAATGCCGGTTCCCTGGAAAAGGAGATCTTGGAAAAATATCAGGGGGTAACAGCTGAAGGCATGGTGGAAAGTGCCTTAGGCCATATTCGCTTGCTGGAGGAAGAGGGTTATGACAAAATAAAGATATCCCTAAAAGCCTCCCATGTGCCACTGATGTTAGAGGCTTATCGCCGAATGTCGGATACGGTGGATTATCCCCTTCATGTAGGGGTAACTGAAGCCGGAACCGTACGTTCGGGAGTTATTAAGTCTGCGGTGGGAATCGGCAGCCTTTTAGCCGAAGGTATCGGTGATACCTTACGAGTTTCTCTAACCGGAGATCCGGTCCAGGAAATTCCTGTGGCCTTGGAAATCCTTAAAGTTCTTGGCTTAAGAAATCGGGGCGTGGAGCTGATTAGCTGTCCTACTTGTGGCCGCACTCAGGTTAATTTGGCAGATTTAGCTGAGAAGGTTGAGGACAAGCTCTCCCAACTGCCGCCCTTGGACCGCCCCTTGAAAGTTGCGGTGATGGGCTGTGCTGTCAATGGCCCCGGGGAAGCCCGGGAGGCGGATTTTGGGATTGCCGGCGGGAAAGGCATGGGGCTGCTCTTTAAAAAAGGAGAAATAGTTGCCCGTTTAGCTGAGGAGGAACTCCTGCCCGCTTTACTAACAGAAATAGAAAATTACGTGAAAGAATATGGAAAGGAAGAACGTTAAATGCGAGTAAGTCAAATCCTCAATCCGACCTTGCGGGAGGTTCCTGCCGAGGCGGAGGTTGTAAGTCATCAATTAATGGTTAGGGCAGGGCTTATCCGTAAGGCTGCTTCTGGAGTATATACCTATTTACCTCTTGGTTTACGGGTTTTGCGTAAAATTGAGCAAATCGTTAGAGAGGAAATGGACGCCAAAGGCGGACAAGAGGTACTGCTTCCCATTATTCAGCCTGCCGAGCTTTGGCGGGAAACAGGCCGCTGGGATGTTTACGGTCCGGAACTGATTCGTTTCAACGATCGTCATAATCGCGAATTTTGCCTCGGACCTACCCATGAAGAGATCATAACCGATCTGGTCCGGGGAGAAGTTCGTTCTTATAAGCAATTGCCCTTGCTTTTGTATCAAATTCAGAATAAATACCGGGATGAGCGGCGTCCCCGCTTCGGCTTGATGCGTGGCCGGGAGTTTGTCATGAAGGATTTATACTCCTTTGACCGGGATGAGGCAGGCTTAGCGGAAAGCTATAAGAAAATGTATGATGCCTATACCCGAGTCTTTACTCGCTGCGGCCTAACCTTCCGCCCTGTGGAAGCTGACGCCGGAGCCATCGGTGGTACCGGCGGTACTCATGAATTTATGGTCTTGGCTGAGTCCGGAGAGGCAGCAGTGGTCTATTGTCCCGATTGCGATTATGCGGCTAATGTGGAAAAAGCAGAATGCAAGCCCTATCCCGTGGCCGGTCAGGCTCCTACAGGTGCTTATCGCAGTGTGGATACTCCGGAAACGAAAACCATCGAGCAGGTAGCCGAGTTCTTGAAGGTTAATAAAAACGAACTGGTCAAATCTCTCCTTTATCAAGGAGATGACAAACTCTTCCTCATCCTCGTGCGCGGTGACCGGGAAATCAATGAAATCAAAGTCAATAATGCCTTAGGACCCTTCATTAACCTGCAACTGGCCGGCCCTGAGATTGTTCGGGAAAAACTGGGCTGTGAACCGGGCTTTGTGGGTCCCATCGGTACCCCTAAGGACCTTATGGTTGTTGCCGATTTGGAAGTTCCTTTGATGGCCAAGGCAGTTTGCGGTGCTAATGCTGAGGACAAGCATTATGTTGACGTTGTACCGGAGAAGGATTTCCGTATCGATAAAGTGCTTGACCTGCGCATGATCGAAGTCGGGGAAGCCTGCCCCAAATGCGGCGGTGCTCTTAAAGAAGCTCGGGGAATTGAGGTGGGGCAAGTCTTTAAACTGGGTACAAAGTACTCTAAAGCCCTCAACGCCGTGTACCTCGATGAAAATGGTGCTGAACACCCTTGTGTCATGGGCTGCTATGGTATCGGGGTCAGCCGTACCATTGCCGCAGCCATCGAGCAAAACTACGATAAAGACGGGATTATCTGGCCGATCCCGATCGCACCTTACCATGTGATTGTTGTTCCCGTCAGCATGAAGGACGAGCAAGTCCGGGAAACCGGGGACAAGCTCTACGAAGAGCTCCAGAAACTTGGGGTGGAAGTTGTTCTGGATGATCGGGATGAGCGTACCGGTGTGAAGTTCAAGGATGCTGATCTGGTGGGCTACCCCCTCCGTGTCACCGTAGGCAGCAAAACTCTTGCCAATGGCGAAGTTGAGCTCCGTGATCGTAAGACCGGGGAAATGCAACTTGTCAAAGTTGAAGAGTTAGCCGCCCGGGTGCAAGGAATTATTCGGGAGGCATTAGGCGTTAAGTAAAGAGCGATAGCATGACATAATACGAGCGGTGATTTCCTACCAAACCAATTCGTGAGTTTATGAAGATTGTCTGACGATAGTGTTAATATAAATAAGCAAGAGCAGGTCTTCCATACATATGGGAGACCTGCTCTTGCTTATACTAAAGAAACTCTAAAACTTTTTGCGTGATTACCAATTTCAAGGAGGAATTAGTTGTTTTGTAACGAATTCATAACATTAAATGGTATTAAAAGAAAATTAAAGGAGGGATCATATGCGGGGCAAAAAAAGATTTATTCCATTGGTTTTACTCGTAATGATATTTTTATCTATTCCCTTAGGAGCGTTTGCTGCATTTGATGATTACGGCTATAATCCACAAGGAAGAATGTTTAAAGGGACTTTGGACAATTGGGAGGCTTTTTTTCATAACCAACCGGCGGTTTCATGGGACCCCAAAGCAACCGATGTCATCTTTTTGGAAAGAAAGTGGGATAAGCTTTTTGATCCAATGCTAACGGGCAACATCCCCCTTCCCGGTGCTTGGCAAAGGGCTAAATTATGGCAGTATTTATCTGGTGAGCAAGCAGGATGGACTTGGCATCAAGAGTTGGAGGTAGTTTATTCACCAAATCAACCAATACCTGGTGCTATGGAACTTACGGCCAATGAAATGGGAATTCCAGGATTTTATTGCGTAACATTTAAAGAGTGGCTGACTGGCCCGAAGGGACAAAAAGTGATAATAGACGATCTTTCCGTGAATTCAGGTATCATACAAAAGGCGCTCAAGCTTGCAAAATAGCTGTTATTAAAAAATATAGCGAAATAATATTTTACAAACCGGGAATAGCTCCTAAAAGGATATTCCCGGTTGTATTTTCCATTGAGCAGGAGATTCGCCATTATTTGTCTAAATAATCATATGGTGGAACTAAACAGAGATTTTAGACATGCAAAACGAGAGTCTAGACATGGTAGATAGGAAAGCTTAAATCTGTTTCCCAGATAATCACGCTTATCTTTGTAGTTTTTGTCTGGAGCTTATGGATTGCAATCAAATGGGCACCCGCTATGAAAATGTAACGCTTGTAGGAGCCGAATATAGAGGTAGCTACAATTGCTTTCCTCGCGGTTCAACCCACGAGTCTGGTTACCATTTACGAACCTAAAGTACCCCCGAAAAATAGAAGGATGGATTGGTTTAATTATATCTTTTTCTGAAGAGATATTCACATAATTCGAATTAATATTCGGATGAGAAAAAGAAAGAGGAAAATCAAGCGTTCAGAACCATAACGGAAGGACCCATCGATATTAGGTATGGCTGACAAAGGAGAAGTGTTATAAAATTCTCGAACTTTATCGGTTTTTTTAAAAGAAACAAACGGATTGGGATCATTTAGGAGAAACTTATTAAGATTTTTTCTTTATTTTATTCTATTATTAATTTATGGGGATGATCTCACTCCCGCAAGAATAATAAAAGCATTTTTAGCAGCAGGTATTATGCTTATTGTTTCCTATATAATTGATAGAGTGTTTTTTAAGTAATTCTTGCCCCTCTTGCCCACCATCGTTTCTTTCTTTTCATTCTACCGCAACAGTGTTTGTGGAAGGACCTCCCATCGGTCAACCTTTCTTCGCGGGGTCGTACCATCCAAAATCGATGGCATTAAATTGGCGGGCACGTTATCACGGTCGGTTTTCTTACAACTGTGTTCCCCGCTGTTTTCGCCTCTGGGATTGAGCGTGATATCTCATTTTTTTGTAGACGGTGGCCGACAGATTGCTCAATAGTTTATTTAGAAAGGGAATAGAAGGAAGCTGTCGAAAACTCTATGTAGTGCTATTATTCTTGTATAGAGGAGCATTCCTGTAGTAAGAAAAAATGAGCTTTGTCAAAAAGAAGACCTCACGTTACAATTTGAAAGGACTGTTGGCCAACAGAATCCAATCAAAATAACGGAGGTCATCCCAAATGAATTTTACACAAAACGAGAAACTAAAGCAACTTTCCGAAAGAAGTATTGTCATCGGAGTGGACATCGCTAGCGAGCTTCATTACGCCAGGGCTTTCGACTGGCGAGGAGTCGAGCTGGGCAAGGTATTTAAGTTTGAAAACAGCGCTGAAGGATTCAAGGATTTTTATGCATGGATTGAACGCTTAAAAAGGCAGGCACAAAAGGACTGCATAGTGGTAGGCGCAGAGCCAACCGGCCATTACTGGTTCGGCTTGGCATCATACCTAAAAGAGCAAAGCATTAAGCTAGTCCTCGTAAACCCATTCCATGTAAAGCGTAGTAAGGAGCTTGATGACAACCACCCCAGCAAAACGGATGCTAAGGACCCCAAAACAATTGCTAAGCTGGTCATCGAGGGCAGATACAATGAGCCCTATATCCCGGAGGGGATCTATGCGGAACTGCGAATAGCGATGGCTTGCAGGATGCGCATTCAAAAGGAAATGAACAGTATAAAAAATCGTGTTCAGCGGTGGCTAAAAATATACTTTCCCGAGCATGAAACGGTGTTTGGAAAGTTTGATGCCACGAGTAGCATGCTGGTGTTACAAGTTGCTCCGCTACCAAGGGACATTGAAAGGCTTGGAGTAGAAGGAATAAACCGAATTTGGAGAGACAACAAATTGAGAGCAGTCGGAATGAAAAGGGCTAAGAGCCTGTATGAAGCTGCTCAGAAGAGCATTGGTTGCACCGAAGGAGAGTTTTGTTCTCGAATGGAAATCCAGCTATTACTCCAAGATTATCACACTAAAACGGCACAATATGAGGCAGTCACTGAAACCATCGATGGGTTGTGCCGTCAGATACCCGAAGTGGCAAAGTTACTTGAAATTAAAGGTGTTGGCCTTGTTACCGTGGCAGGTTTCCTCTCCGAAGTTGGAGATATTAGACGCTTTAATTCTCCAAAGCAAATCCAAAAGCTTGCAGGGTTGGCCTTGCGAGAGAGTAGCTCAGGTAAGCACAAAGGACAGACCACAATCAGCAAGCGAGGTCGAGCGCGACTGAGGGCTATTCTATTTCAGGCAGTGATGCCGCTAGTTGCCAAAAACGCAGAGTTTGCAGAGATACACAACTACTATACGACAAGGACCAAGAATCCTCTGAAGAAGAAACAATCGTTAATTGCCTTAAGCTGTAAACTAATTCGAGTGTTCTATGCCCTATTAACAAAGGGCACAGACTACGATCCGAAAAAGCTAATTCAAGATATTCATCGTCCAGTTGAGTATCTAGCAGCGTAACAGGATTAGCAGCGAAACCATAAAACAAGCGGTCTGTGGGTAAAGCGTCACCACAGAAGCGAACAATCCAGGTAACCTAGCAAGACAAAAGAGCTGGTAGTCAGTCACATATTTCACCATTAGAGCAAAGACTCGGTCGAGGAGCATAACTGACACCCAATCATGGATAGGTGGAACGAGGGAATTTAGGGCAGGTTTATAATCTTGACCCTGTTAGACATGGGAGGTTTACCACCGTGAGAATCATGGGTTTACAACGGCCAACATATGCCAAATAGCAGACGTTTGCTTTGCTATACCCGAATTCTCTGAATTAGGCACTCTATGCGAATTCTATCCGTGGTGAGCTAGTTTGGTTAGTTAGGAATTCTATGAAAAAGCGAGAGATTCAAAGAAAATCATAAGATATTATAGGGAGGGGTGACATGAAACGGTTTATAACTTACTTGCTTTATGGGATAGGACTCCTGCTCTTCATTTATCTGGGCACTCATTACTATGAACAGTTGCGGTTGACGGCAGGCAGAAGCTTTGATCTGACGCCGCCCATCAGGTTTGCGGCTCTCTTTGCAACGGTGTTTGGAGTCTATCTTGGTTTACCCGGATTTGTAACCATGCTGCGAAAGCCGGGAAAAGTGCAGTTCGATTGGCTTAGATTCCTGGTGATCGGAATTCCGGCCCTTTTGATTTGTATTTCAGGGGCCTTGGTTTTCTATTTCAAAACAGGTGAGCTAGTTCAACTCATTTTCAGGATATATTCTAAGTTTAATCTGCTGGGAACAGTCTTAGCCGGAGCAGCCTGCGGGTATACTTTATTGAGCTCAGTGGGCAAAGGTGAGATAACGGATAGTGTTCCGGTACGGCGTTATCCTTTAGCTAAAATAGTTACCCTTTGCATCATGGCTGTTATGACTCTCTATATTTCATTGAACGGAATCATTCATCCTCTTAAACTCGTCTCGGTACGTGCGGATGTGTCGGACGCTGGTAGTTATACGATTGCTGTTGGAGAGGAACCGCCTAAACAAATCAATTATATGTTTACTTTTGAGAATTTATCGTATAACGGGGCTCTCAGTGAATCATTAGCGGATGGCAAAATCAGAATCGAGCCGAAGGAAAGGCTTCAGAAGCTGGTGGAGGACAAAATGTTTATGGAGAAGGGTAGTTATGGAACTGGGCGGGAAGGCAATCGAACAACTTTAACGATCAGCTATAGAATCGATCCCCTTGTGGGGGCAGCTCATCCTGCAACTTCGGAACGCCTTTCACTGGAAATTCTGGAGGAACTTAAAGATTCCTTATTCGATGCTGTATTGGTCTTAGAAATGGATAATCAAGTGAAACGATATGATCTGACGGATTATCAAGTGTTAACGGACATGATAAAAACAACGTAACAAGTCACGAAAAGCCCGCACGAATGGCCATAAACAAAGGGAAATAAAACCCACTCTCTCGAGTATCTTATTTATCAGCAATTAGCATGAGAGAAGAAGCGGGAAATTGTTTGTAGAGGTTCAAGAATTTAAACAAGCAGTCAAATCGCTATTTAGGCACGTGGAGAAGTTTAACATACAACAACCGCGCAGGTTTAAGGAGGTATCCATAAATGGGTACCTTTTAGACTATGCCTTTGGACTGACCAGGGTACATGGTAGCTCAAGGGGCTGTTGCAAAACGGACAGATGAGTTCGTTAATGGTGTGCTCCCCGTCAAGTGGACAGAGGAAATAATAAAGAATTGTGATGACTGTCACCTCATATAAAGGGTAGCGGTTTTTCTTATGCGGTCAGCATTGCCTTATGGCATTCACTAATGTTTCGCGGTCACGGTACTTTCTTCCATAATACATTTCTCGCTTAATGATGCCCCAGAGTCCTTCCATTGGTCCATTGTCAATACAGCGAGCGACTCTCTACATACTCTGGGTCATTCCTGTGCCAACTAGCTTTTAATGGAATCCCCGGCTTGTATAATCGACTAAAGAAAAGGGATTGCTCCCTTTCCCACGTCTAAGAACCGTACGTGAGAGTTTCCCGCTCATACGGCTCAAGCATTTATTCACCATTTCTGGAAGATGACGGCTTCGACTTTCTCGGCTGGACATTTCAAAAGTTCAAAGGAAAATTAATAGTCAAGCCCTCCAAGAACTCCATCAAAACCCTGATAAGGAAATATGCTACCATCATTCTGAAAGAAAGCAAAGCGTCCAGTCAATCGGAATTAATCCGAAGGCTTAATCAAGTTATCAGAGGATGGACCAACTGCCATAGACATGTCGTGGCAAGCTGAGGGACATTCACTGACATAATGGCATTTATCGGTTTCACGGAAGAATGCCCTTAATTCTTCTTCCGTATAGATATGCGTAACATACTGTTCCTCCGTCGGATAATAATTCTTCGGGATGATGTAACAGTTCATTCCTTTACTTTGCATAAGGAGGAGCCATCTCAAGTCTATATGCCAACATGACATTAGATGGTCTTGAAGAATTAATTCAAGATAAATACCTGATGGTACTGCATTCGCCTATGAGTGGAATCAAGCCTTTGTTGATGGAAGATGGATTAATATTGATGCAACTCGGGACAGCAATAATCGATATGAGAACGGGGAGTATTCCCCTGCAAAACCCTGTGGTAACCAATACTTTAACACACCCTTAGAAGTTCTTTCCCAAACTTATGTCTATCCGGGCTATTTTGTCTTTCGCCTTCATGCTGATTTGATACAGATGGACGTGCCCGATGGTGTTAAAAGTCCGGGAGACCATGCATTTTATAGTTGCATAAACCTTGCAACGATTATACTGCCGGATAGCCTTACAATTACAAGTATTGGCACCAATGCGTTTCGTGGTTGCAATAATCTAACAATATATGGCGAAGCTGGCTCAGAAGCTGAAGTCTATGCCAAGGAAAATAATATTAAGTTTAAAGCTACTTGAAACAAAAACAGCGGGAGCCCCTTGTTCCGCATCTCCGGCCAGGATCGCTACCAAACGACGGCGGCCATCAGCAGAGCTTTCTTCAGTGACGGGGCGGACACGGTCGTCCTCACCCGGGGAGACGCTCTAACCGCCGTACCTTTGGCAGGACAGCATGGTACCCTTGCTCCTTACCCCTCCCAGCGGTCTGCCGGATATGTTTTTTGAGGAAATACAGGTCCTCGGTGCTAAAAAGGTGATTATCATCGGTGGGCCGGCTGCGATACCCAAGGCTGTGCTGGAAGCAGTGAAGGAATTAATGGAATTCGGAAATTACGCGTCGATTAAATCATAATTCTTTCCGAGGCTCGTCTAAATGACCGGAGGGAAGATATATTAATCAAAAAAGACTCCCTATGCAGCAATTGAACTACATAGGGGAGTCTTTTGCCGTCCTTCTAGCTTAGTTGGCGATTTCTGATTGCTTCAATTTGCTCGATAGGCAAATCCGTGATCTCGGCGATCATCTTAAGCGACAACCCTTTTTTC
>NZ_CEVWNY010000063.1:0-16748 GCF_982384815.1 Desulfitobacterium sp.
GGATGAATGACTTGAGCTTGTGAACCCGCCTGTTTCAGGCCATAACTCAATTGCATTGTACAAGTGGGGCAGGAAGTTGCCACATAGTCAGGATTTACTGCTTGTGCACTATTGATCTTTTTTTCTAAAACCTTCATTGACAAGTCATGATGCATAACAACAAAGCTTCCGGCTGAACCACAGCAACGGTCTGCGTTTTTCATTTCTAAGAATTCCACACCGGGAGTTTGCTTGAGAACTTCCCGAGGCTCCTTGAATACTTTTTGGGCACGCTTTAAGTGACAAGGGTCGTGGTAGGTAACTCTAACATTCCGGACCTTGTTCCCTGGCTTAATCTCTGTTTTCAGAACTAAGAACTGATTGAGGTCCCAAGTCTTGGCAGCCAATTGCTTCGCCATCTCATATTCATAATCTTTCTCATCGAAAAGATGAAGATACGTTTCTTTGAAAGTAGATGAACAAGAGGCACAATCGGTAATCACTGCATCATAGTCTTCTTTGAAAAATATCTCCATATTGTGTTTTGCCAATTCTTTGGCTGTGCTTAATTCTCCGTAGGCCATGTGAGGCAATCCACAGCATTTTACACCTTCGACGGTGACCACTTCACAGCCATTATTGCTTAGCACCTTGACAGCTGCCACAGGTACATCGGGATAAATATGGTTTGTAGCGCAGCCTAGAAAATAAGCTACTTTAAACTTCTTCTCTCCTTTTGCCTGGGTAACTACCGGAATACGTGAACGGGCAGGTTTTTGGCTCACATCCGGCATAATTTTGGTGCAGGCGTTTAATTTTTCCGGAAGAAGGTCAAAAAGTTTCGTCTTACTCAATATACTATGCAGACCTACTTTTTGATAAAGTCCCGCTAAAGTCATACTTGCATAGAGCATACCCGGGCGAGTCAAGAATCCTTTGAGGAGAGCTCCTTTCATCACCGGTTGTTTCATAACTTCGTTGAGATAATTGCGGGAGGCGATTATGATTTCATCGGTGATTACCCCCGAGGGACACTCAACGGCACAGGTCTTGCAAAGCAAGCAGGTATAGATAATCTCTGCCAACTCCGCTGAAGGCTGGATCTTGCCTTCATGGAGCTGCTTGATCAAAGCCAAACGTCCTCGTGGTGACCCATGCTCTCCCTTAATCTCAATAAAAAGTGGACAATGAGCACGGCATGTACCGCATTTAACACATTTTTTTAGTTCTTCCGAAAAATTTAGTTTGTATGCCGATTCCATAGTTTATTCCCTCCCCAGCTTCCAAATCTTGCCGGGGTTCATTATGGTTTTCGGGTCGATAGCTTTCTTAATAGCCCACATAACATCGAGAGCCTTGCCATGTTCTTCCTCCATATAAGAGGCCCGGGCAAAACCAACACCATGTTCTCCCGTAGTGGACCCGCCCATTTCTAGTGCCAATCGATGAATAGCCTCGGCAACTTTATGGGTTCTCTCCACTTCGTCAGGATTCAAGGGATCCATGATCGGAGCAGTGTGCATATTGCCGTCTCCAATATGCCCATAGATTACAACTGGTATATCATATTTTGCACCGATATTGCGGATATTCCTTAAGGCTTCAGGTACTTTGGAGATCGGGAAGCAAACATCTTCTCCGGCAAAGATGCGAGTCTTTCCTTCCATGTAGCGTGCCGAAGCCGCTCCGATTACGGCCCGCCCTTGCCAGAGCTTTGCCATCCGTTCGGGATCGGTAGCCCATTCTACACTGGAGGCACGTTTTTCGGCGATGGCCTTCACTTGTGCGCCTTCTTCTTCAACTGCCGGTTTTGTTCCGTTAATCTCAAAGAATATTGCCGCTTCGACTTCCGGGATTTGCAAATCCGGTTTAAAAATATTAGCACAACGAATTCCACCATCGTCTAGTATCTCTATTCCTGATGGAATAATGCCGGCTTTAAATACATCGAGAACTGTCAATGCACTATCTTCTAGCTTATCAAAGAGAGCCAGCATAATACCTCTTGATTGGGCCTTGGGTAAGACTTTTAAGCGTATCTCAGTGATTACACCTAAAGTACCCTCAGAACCACAATATATTCGCGTTAAATCGATGCCGGAAACACTCTTCAAAGCTTTTGATTTAAGTCCGCCGGTTTTCATAACTTCCCCGTTAGGTAGAACAACTTCTAAGCCAAGTACATATTGAAAAGTCGCTCCATACTTCACTGCTCTTAAACCGCTGGCATTATTACTAACCATCCCGCCAATCGTAGCCATCATTGAGCTTCCCGGATCTGGCGGGAAAAAGAGCCCATATGGGGCTAAAGCTGCATTTAGGTTAGAATGAACAATTCCCGGCCTTACGACAACTTGCATATTGGCATCATCTATTTCGACGATGTCAGTCCAACCGGAAAGATCTAGTACAATACCACCATTAATCGCTACACTGCCTCCGGTCTGTCCGCTTCCCGCTCCCCTGGGAGTAACAGGAACCTCATTTTCATAGGCATATTTCATTAACTTTGATACATCCTCAGTATTGCTCAGGCATACAACAACATCTGGATAATACTCATTTTGCTGAGAAACAAACGAACTGTCATAGGTATACGTGAATCTAACCAGATCAGTTTTTAGAACCTTTTCAGAACCAAACAATCCTTCCATATCTTCGATAAGCCGTTCCTTGGAAACCATAGACTTCCTCACTCCTTTTATTTTATCCTACTATATATTTTGCTTACCAGCATCTATACGATGTTGGTAGCTCGATAGTTAAATTTTCTTTTACGTTCTCTTGATCCGCGAAAATAAAGCTTGGCAAGAGAATAAAGCTATATTGGTTTTTTTGGGAAAAAGAGTACTAATCACATTAAATATAGGACGAGGGAATAATGGGGATTGCCCCATTATTCCCTAGAAATTATTTGACTACTGTAATTTTCCCTTTAATTGCAGATTGAGCTACAGTAAGTGGAGAAGCTAGATAAATCCGGGCTCCTTCGGACCCGATACGTCCGGGATTATTTCGTATCGTTGTAGTGATAGCAACATCATCGTCCGCAAGCAACCCAAAATGCTTCCCTGGGCAAGAACCACATCCTGGGGGCATTATTACGGCACCAGCATCACGAATCAGACGTGAAATTCCGAGTTTCTCCATTTCATCTAACACTTTTTTTGAAGCAGGTGTGATTACAAAGGTTACGGAAGGGTGAACACGTTTGCCTTTGAGTATGGTTGCTATAACCTCCATATCTTCCACGCGACCGGCGGAACAACCGCCAGCTATGGCAAAACTGATCTCTGTCCCTTCTACCTCCTGTACCGTGGTGATGGAAGTAGGGCTTGGTGGGACAGCAACTAAAGGCTCGATCTCAACTGCTTTCAGTGAGTAATCTACCTGATCTTGTTCATCCTCGGGAAGAACAAAGGCGGTAACTGCCCCCCCTTCAGGCAAATAATTACAGATACTCATCTTACCGGCAATGGATAATTGCTGAAATAATGAACCTGTTAAGGCTACCGCCTTTCCTTTTATTTCTTCTGCCAATTTACGCACTATATAGAAAGCAACATCCCGAGGCAGAACATTCTGAGAAAGATGTCCTTCTAAAGCTACTGTTACTTGTTCCGGTACCTGAACGGCATAGTACCCCTCTTCTAATACTGGAACTAATTTTTCAGAGGAAACCGAAAAGGCAATTGCTCCAAAGGCTCCCGCTGTAGCAACGTGGCCATCTGCTCCTACGATAATCATTCCTGGCCAGATAGTCCCTTCTTCTGCAACAACTTGATGCAGAACCCCTTCTCCATTTTGATAAAGATCGACATCTTGCTTTTGACAAAACTCGCGAAACGCCTTGTGAAATTTTCTATCCTTGATGGTAGGGGCTGGGAATGTGTGATCCAACGTAAAAAGTGCTTTACTCGTTGCAGGCCGTTTCTCGCTTCGTTGCCCCCAATGCTTCAGTAGGGCCGGCCCTGTACCATCATGAGCCAAGGTTAAATCCACCTTTAAAGATACTTTCAGCCCGGGCGTAACGAACCTTACATTAGCAGCTTTAGCGAGATACCTGTATAAAAACTTTTCCATTTCATGCTCCTATATGAGTCCAATAATCCACATCATATAAACCGCTGCCATAGAGAATATTCCACCAACAAAAGTAACGCCACCAAAAGAAATCAGTGCAGATTTAAGTTCCATTTTAGAAAGAGAAGTACATACCCAAAAGTAACTTGAGTTAACATACTTAATCATAACGGAACCAGCTGCACCAGCTAACATGCCTGCCTCCGGGCTTAAACCTAATGTTCCTAGCATTGGTGCGACAATTGATGCAGCTGTGATAACACCCACAGTTGTTGATCCTGTGATCATGTTTCCGACAATACCCAGAATAAATGGCAAGAAAATGGGGGGAACTCCGGAGCCTGCAATTGCTTGGGCGATTGTATCAACAGCAGGGGTTCCTTTGAGAATCTCGCTAAGTGACCCACCAAGCCCGGTTACAACAATAATCATAGCTGAGGTGCGAAGTGCATCTTCAATCCAAGGACTAAAGAATTTCTTCTTGGATTCTTCGTCTTTGACGTTAATAAAGGTAAGGATTACCCCGATCAGCATCGCAACAACCGGCCAACCAATAAAAGCGAAAATGTTGTTAAGGACATGTTCCTTGGGAAGGGTATTTAAAAATACACTCTGTAGAGCAATTAAAATCAGGGGTACAAGAATTGGAGCATATGCTCTTACAGTAGATGGTAATTCTCTACCAGATTCTACAAAAGAAGTACCTAGGAATTCCTTAGACGGAGGAGAAGGCACCTTAGGTCCGATGATCATAGCAAAAACCCAGCCTGCTAAAGAACCAACGAAGGTAGCAATACTTCCGTAAAGAATGATCTTACCGATGTCCGCTCCCATAACAGCTGCCGCCGCTAAAGGTCCGGGAGTAGGAGGAACCATAGCGTGGGTTAGCTGCATCGCACCTACCAAGCCTGTTGCCATAACGCTCATGTTCGTGCCTGCTGCAATTGCAGCACCGTGAACCAACGGGTTTAGAATAACATAGCCGATATCGGAAAAGACGGCTATACCAATCACAAATCCGGCAAGCGTAAGTGCTAAAGGCATTCTTTTTTCTCCAACCCATTTAACCATGGTCAAGGTAATCTTTTCAACACCGCCGGTATGCTTTAAAGCTTCGGCGATAATTGAGCCGAGAACAATGACAATCGCAATCCCTTGTACAGTTTTACCAAATCCAGTTTCAAAAGCTTTAATGAATAGATTTAATTTCACCCCCGGAACAAGTGCAAATAATACGATGGGAACTAACAAAGCAAGGAATACGTGCCACTTTGTTTTAGCAATTAACCAAAATAGCAATATTATTACTGCTGCAAAGGCTACAAGAGTCACCGTCGGATTTTGCAGAATTGCGTTCTCCATATCTTTCACCCTCCTCTAAAAGTTTCGAAATATTAGATATTGACACCATACCTTCAATATCAGCTATTTATATAGTGCAAAATCGATTATTGAAATCTATACTATAAGCTTATTTTCCTTGAGTGCATTCAGTAGTTCTTGCTCCATATCATTTTCTTTCTTTATATAAGAGTCCAGCTTAATAAAGTTAACCTTCTCTGCCTTTTCTTCTAGAACCTCAGGTCCAACTCCTAATGCCATCACAACTCCTTTTGACTTGAGCCCTTTGGTTACATCACTTACCTCGAATAAACTATTATCGAGGACGACAATTACATCCGGTGTGGTCTCATTATCTGAGCGCTCAATAATCACCTCATCTGCAACTCTCAGGGTAGAATTAGTAGGATTGCCGGGACGAAAAGCGCCGAATCCGTCAAATACCTGGACATGCTTGCCTTCGGACATGAGCTGTTTAGCTATTGTTCTGGTGATTTTTCCGACAGGTTGTCCAAAACGTCCCAAGAATTTTATTTCAATCACTTAGCTCACTCCCCTCTTCCGTAATAGGTATCGACAGATTTTTGGTAACCTAAGATTTGTTCTTCAGTTAGATTTTTAAAACGGCCTTGGGACTTAAGATAGTCCGCAACGGGAGTAAAGTTAGGCTCGTAAGTTCGAGTCCTCTTCCCTCCATCCACTTCAAAGAGCTCCCAGAGTCCACATTCTGTTGCTTTTCTGGAGATTTCAATGGATTCCTCAGGTTTGATCTGCCAACCCCGGTGGCAGGGTGCCAGGATATGGATATAGGAGAATCCCTCCTTAGCCGCCGCTTTCTTAAATTTGGCTATGAGATCTTCCGGGTAGGCGATATTGGCACTAGCCACATAATCAATACTATGGGCCTCCATAATAGCCAGCATATTCTTTTTATGAACTACTTTACCTAAAGCACTATTACTGGTAATGGCATACAAGGGTGTTTGACTACCGGTTTGACCTCCTGTATTCATATACATTTCGTTATCATAGAGGACATGGATCATATGCTCTTGACGTTCAGCGGCACCGGTTAGGGATTGGAAGCCAATATCCGCACTCCCGGCATCGCCGGCCCAAGATACCACATTAACATCCTTAATTCCTTGAATATCTAAGGCGGCCCTGATTCCTGAGGAAATAGCCGGTGCACACTCAAAGAGAGTATGATAGAAGGGCACTCGCCAAGTGGTTTTGGTGTTGTTGCCACCAAGGGTAGCCATACAAGAGGCAGGAATTGTAATAATGGTCCGTTCCCCCAGTACCTTCATAGCCTGTCTTCCGGCTATGGCTGCCCCACATCCCTTACAACCTACATTTCCTTGTCCGAATAATTCTACTTTTGGAAGTTCTTTAAAGTCTAACATCTTTTATCCCTCCTTTATAAACCGATCCACTCGGATTTATTCACGGCTGAACCGTTTTCAGTATGCTCAACCGCTTCCATAACTTCGCTGATTCCGCATTTGCGACCGCCAAGTCCAAGAATTACGCCGTTGATTACTTTATCTCCTTGTCCATAGAAAGCAGCTTTGATATCCGTTGCTAAGGCTCCGCCTACACCGAAAACGATATTTTTATCGAGAACCGTAAGGTATTTAGCAGCTTTTAAGTGAGCTAAGATAGCTTCAGCTGGAAATGGTCTCCAGACTTTGACTTTTAACAAGCCGATCTTCTTGCCTTGCTTTCTCTGCTCATCCACTAAAAGTCGTACCGTGCTGACGATTGAACCCATGGCAACGATGATATGCTCTGCATCTTCTGTTTTATAAGCTTCGACAAGTCCGCAGGATTTGGCACCGAACTCCGCATTGTATTCATTAGCAACCTGGGGAATAAGATTTAATGCTGCTAGCATTGCCTCATTTTGTCTGTATTTGTAATCTGTATAGAATTCAGGACTGGTTACCGCATTAACTCCTCTTGGGTTATTGATATCTAGGGCTGGTTGACGATTTAAAGGTAGAAACTTCGTTACTTTATCCTGCTCAGGGACATAAACTTCTTCTAAGGTATGGGACTGAATATATCCTTCATAGTTAACCATGACGGGAGTACGCAATTCTTCTGCGATACGGAAGGCCTGAATGGTGTTATCCATAATATCCTGATTATTTTCACAGAAAAACTGGATCCACCCGCTGGCCCCTTGGGACACCGCATCTCCATGTTCTGGGAAACGGCTATGAGGAGCGGACAAGGCCCGGTTGGCAACTCCCATGACGATGGGCTGGCGTAGACCTGCCGCGTGATAAACCACTTCTGTCATGAGCAGTAAACCTTGGGAGTTAGTTACTGTATAACTACGCGCACCGGCCAAAGAGGCTCCTAAAACTGCCGCAAGAGCACTATGATCAGATTCAACCCTGATGAACTTGCAGTTTAATTCGCCGTCTTCAATATATTTGCTTAATCTTTCCATAGCGGGGAAAGCTGGAGTAATCGGATAATAGCCGAGTACTTCAATTTTGGCAAGCTTGGCACCAAGGGCTGCTGCTTCACTTCCTGTGATTAGTACTTTATTCATTGGCATTATTACCTCCTTTGCCTAAAAAATACCACGGGGGCCTTTGTACTCGGGTATCATCTCGATCCCGGCACTCTCCTTGGCACAGATGCCGCAACCTTTGCAATACTTATAACTAATCTTGATTTCATCTTCATCTAGTAATAAAGCACCATCCGGACAATAAAGCAGCACCATTGGATTTACTTTTGCTTGGTCATTAATAACCGGCCGATAGATTCTCACCATTGCTGAGTTCGGTGACTCGGCTAATGAACCAGGATCTCCTGAAGGAACAACAGGTAATTCTTTTAGTGCCATATTTTAAACACCTCCTCGCTTTTAAATACGTTTTTATATTTAAGCAAGAAGCATACCAAAACTACGCTATTATTCTCTTTTACTTAAAAAAGATTGTGATTTTTGCTTAAACTTAGTAAAAGCCTAGTAATATTGGGATTGTACTTTAGTAAGAAATTAGTTTTCAGAGTAGTCGGCAGATTTAATTAAGGCAGAATTGTCCAACTATTCGTTAAGTTTTAAAAAAACGTCTTAGTCGTTTCATATTTGAAACACTAAGACGTTTCTTATTTGCAACAGTTGAAACAGTTCTGAAACACTACTTTTCCGGGCGCCTTCTAGCCTTAGCGAGTTATGCTAAAGCTGTAGTTTTCTCCATAAGGTTGTTCTACTCATACCCAGCCTTCGTGCCGCCTCTGTCTTATTTCCCCCTACTTCCTCTAGAACTTGCATAATCAACTGTTTTTCCAACTTAATTATTGCCTTCTCCCCGTTGCCAGAGATTGTTTCTAGAGATGTTTGTGTAGAGACATTATCTGCTTGGGTAGAGGTTTCTTCCGAGCATAAAGCGATATTATCTATGAAAAGGACACTGGCGATATCCTCAGCGGTGATTTGGTTCTCCCAAGTTCTCATGGCAAGTCGTTCCATAGCGTTGCGGAGTTCCCGCAGATTGCCGGGCCAACTGTAATCCAATAGCATCTTTTCAGCACGGGTTGTGAATCTCCCCATCACCTTCCCCCGGCGTGAGCAAAATTCACTTAAAAAACGATAGGCGATTAAGATAATATCCTCTCCTCTGACACAAAGAGGGGGGATTTTTAAAGTAAGAACATTAAGCCTAAAGTAGAGGTCCTCCCGAAATTTGTGGTTTTCCACCATTTTTCTCAGGTCGCGGTGAGTTGCGGCCACTAAGCGTACATTTACCGGAATAATGCTGCTATCCCCTAAGCGCATTACCTCCCCTTGCTCGATGACCCTTAACAAACGGGCTTGTAGCATAGGGGACATTTCTCCCACTTCATCGAGAAAAAGGGTCCCGCCATGAGCCATTTCAAACACACCGGCTTTGCCTCCTTTACGAGCACCGGTAAAAGCTCCCTCAACATATCCGAATAATTCACTTTCCAAGAGGCTCTCAGGTAAAGCAGCACAGTTGATCGCCACAAAGGGTTCATTTTTGCGTCGACTTGCATTGTGAATAGCATGGGCAAACATCTCTTTTCCAGAGCCGGTGGTTCCCTGGATTAAAACCGTTGAATCTACCCCTGCATACTCCTTAGCTAAATTTTTGGCATTTTCTAATATCAGGCTATTGCCCAGAATATCGGGAAAGGCATATTTTGCTGCCAGACCACGATCTGCCAGCTTCCTTCTTACTTTGCCTTCTAACTTTTGCAGTCTCTCGATTTGCTGAAATGTCGTGACTACCCCTTCGATCTTATTATCCACAATTATCGGCACTCGATTGGCAAGAACTTTGGCAGCCCCTATTTCCAAGAATTCCGCGATTTCTGTTTGTCCACTTTTCAAAAGCCTTTGACAGCCGGCATTAGGGATAATTTCGGTAATATATTTTCCGATAGCGTCCTTGGCCTTCCATCCCGAAATGTTTTCCGAGGCTTTATTAAAAACTGTAATTTTCCCTTCCTTATCTAGAGCAATAATCCCATCATAAGAGAATTCTAAGATAGCCTTAAATTGTTCTGCCTTGCGCATTTCTTGTTTTCGTACCAGGTTAACACGGCGGGCCTCTTCAATGGCTCTCCGGATAGAATCCAAACCCGAGGATATTACAACTGACTTCATTCCTTGTCCCCGTGCCTCGTTAGACATCGCGACTTTACCTATGAGCACATCCACTCCCTGCTCCCGCAGGTATTGGACTCCTTTACTTATATCTTCCAGGTCGTTATGACAGGCATATTTTACCAGCTCATCACCAACGACTTCTGCAAACCCATCGAGATCCGTGTTATTTACAACTTCCTCAACATCCACAATCCCGACTTTATTGCCGATTTTCTTAGCTTCAAAATAGGCATGAACAATATCGTAGCCGCCAATGGACACTTCCACCAAAGGGAGCTCCAGGCCAGCGTTGTTTAGTTTCCAAAAAGTTACACCCCGACTGATCAAAACATGATATCCCATTTTACTCGCCTCTTTGGCAAGTTCAACAGCTTCATCCATTCTCGACACCTTAATAGTAACATCATTGCTTCCTTCACATACTTTGTGAGCTACTTGGGCAATTTCCGGATGGGTGGCTAAAAATAAAATTTCCGCCATGAATCTCCCTCCTTCTGTGCAGCATTAGATTTCACTTCCATATACTAAAAATAATTCGCTATTTCCGAATACTTTTCCTTCACAACTATTTCGACTTTTCTAATTACTTAATGTATTTCTATCAGGTCATCGGTCGCCCTTATACATACAAAAAAAGAAGTACCTTAAACAGATACTTCTCCTTAAAAACTTATATTCTTCTAACAATAGTCAATCTGCTACTCTTTCAACAACCCTAATCTCTTGATTAAATAGGGCAGTGCTCTTTCAAAGCAGACTCCGTATCTCCGTTCCTGGTTGGCTTCTACCGTCAATTTAATACATTCCAGGGTATAATCAACAGCAATTTGGGTAGCTTCGGCAAGAGAGAAATCATTTAAGAGGCCGGATAGCAAGGCACTGCCAAAGACATCTCCTGTCCCATGATAATAACCTTCCATCCGCTCATTAAAGGCATAATTTACAATATCTGTTTCCCGATCGTAGCAAGCTGCCCCCAGTTGGGTAGGATCAAACGAAATCCCGGTTAACACAACTTTCTTAGCACCCATATCTGATAGTTTTCTCAAGGTATTTTCGATATATTCTTGGGTATATTTCTCCCCTACATAATCTTCCTCGAGCATGAAAGCCGCTTCCGTCAGGTTAGGAACAATTAAATCTGCCATAGAGCATAGTTTGGCCATTCCTTTAGCCATCTCCGGTGAATAGACGGAGTAGAGCACTCCATTGTCCGCCATAACCGGATCCACCATGATGAGACTTTCGTTGCCACCGAAGGTTTTAAACAAATCCGCTACTAAATCTATCTGTTCAAAGGAGCCTAAGAATCCACTGTATAAAGCATCAAACTTAATATTTAGGGACTGCCAGTGCTTAGAGATGTGCTCGATATCTTCGGTCAAATCACGATAAGTAAATCCTTCGAAGCCGCCGGTATGGGTGGATAACACCGCAGTTGGCAATACTCCGGTATCAACTCCTGCTGCCGAAAGTATCGGTAAGGCTACTGTCAATGAACATCGGCCTACACAAGAAATATCATGAATTGCCGCGACTCTTTTTTGTCTCTTCATAAGTACATTACTCCTTAACCATCAAGTAAATAATTTCAGTGATAAATTATAGCTTAGATTCCCCAAAATTAAAAGATATATGAATTGAACTATGCAACATTTACAACTTGCCAATATCCTTATTTAGGCTTATTTTTAATAAAATAATGAATAATATTCGGATTGCTGGTTTTACGTGGCTGAATCTCGAATTGTTTTAAAGAAGAGATGAGCGGGGTAAGCTTGGTATGCCCATAGTTTCTAGTGTCAAAATCCGGATAACGTTTGTTTAGCCTCTTGCCAACCTCCCCTAAAAATGCCCAGCCATCTTCATCAGAACTTTCCGTAACGATAATCCGAATGGTCCGGATCAACTCGTCTAAAGTTGCCATCCCGTCTTTAGTTGGTTCATGCTTACCATTCTTGAGCTGGGTTCCATTATCGTTATTATTAGCTGAGACTCCGGCTAAAATTTCTAGGTATTTAAATTTCTCGCAAGCAGCAATGAAGGGGGTAGGGGTTTTTTTCTCCCCCATGCCTATTACGTACATCCCCGCCTCTCTTAAACGTGCCGCCAGTTTCGTAAAATCACTATCGCTGGACACAATGCAAAATCCGTCTACATTATTGGAATAGAGAATATCCATAGCATCGATAATTAAGGCTGCATCAGTAGCATTTTTACCCGTGGTATAGCTGTATTGCTGAATTGGGGTTATGGAGTAATTAAGGAGGACATTTTTCCAAGAGGATAGTTGAGGTTTGGTCCAATCTCCATAAATACGCTTATAGGTAGGAGTGCCATGATTAGAGACTTCGTCCAAGATCGGTTTAATATATTTCTCCGATACGTTATCGGCATCGATTAAAACAGCAATTTTCTTATCGTGGTCCATAAGATATCCCCTTTAAAAAGATTTAGTCCTATGAAATTAATATAGTTTCATCGGTATATTTACTAGTATAAAGGATACTCATTTTTTCCACAATAAAGAAATTGGCATAAAGAAAACCGCTTCATTCCCAGAGGAAGAAGCGGTTAACTACAACTATTTTGCTTCAAGGGCCAGGGCAAGCTTTTTTTGCTTCTTTAATTCAAAGAAAATAAATGATCCGGTAATAAGAATTGCCAAGGCATCAGCGATAGGGGCTGTAATCCACACACCCTCAATCCCGTATTTTCTAGGTAAAATTAGTAACAGCGGGATAAATAAGAGCACTTGGCGGGAAAGGCTTAAGAAAGTTGATTGAATTGGTTTCCCCACGGCCTGAAAGTAGCTGGAACCAATGATTTGGAAGCCGACAAGCGGCATTAGTGCCATAAAAGTAAGCAAGGCATGAATTGTTAAGTCGGTAAGGGCCACATCATTTTTACTAAAGAGTCCGACAATAGGCGTGGCAAACAGGTGAAGGAGAATAAACCCTACTGTCGCCATCCCTGTAGCGACGAAGATGGCCTTTTTCAAAGCCTCTTTAACTCTATCATAATCACGCGCTCCATAGTTGAAGCCAATAATCGGTTGCGCCCCCTGGCTAACACCGACAATGGGCATTAACAAGAGCATAGCCACACTCATAACAATTCCTACCGCCGAAAGTGCTTGGTCTCCACCGTGTTCCATTAAAGTCTTATTTAAAAGGGTCTGCTGAATACTGTTGGCGATTTGCATAGCAAATGGAGCAAAACCTATGGCCATTACCTTTAAGACGATCGATATCTCGGGTTTTAGGTTTTTAGCCTTTAGCTTAATTTTACTGCGCCGCCCAAGGAGAAAATGACTGAGAACCCAAATGGCGGAGACCGTCTGTCCAGTTACTGCCGCCCATGCAGATCCTTTAATCCCCCAGCCGAAAATAAAGATGTAGATGTAGTTGCACACAATGTTAATCACGGCACCGATGATCTGGGTCATCATAGCAATCCGGGGATTCCCTTCGGCACGGATGAAGTTGTTCATCCCGAAGGCTATTGCTCCTGGAACCGCTCCCAACATAATGATATGAATATAGTCCTTAGCATAAGGGAGCACTTCCGGGCTAGAGCCAAAGAGCATTAAAATAGGATCAGCATAGAAAAAATAAATCAGGGATAAGATCAAAGGCAGAAGGACTAAAAGTGAAGCAGCATTAGCGGCGATTTTCTCCACCTCAGCCATCTTCTTCTCACCCATGCGAATAGATATCAAGGCTGTGGCTCCTACACCAATCAGCATGGCTACGGCCATTAATACGGTCATTATCGGGAGCGCCACGGTTACGGCTGCAATTGCTATCGAGCCTACGCCTCGCCCCACGAAGATCCGGCTAATAATATTATAAAGTGCATTAACTAACATCCCGACAATTGCCGGTAAAGAGAATTCCCAAAGTAGTTTGCCGATACTATCATTTTTTAAGCTTATCATCAAAACACTTCTTTCTCACTCAAAATTCCAATCTGTACCCCGTTAAACTGCATTCTCTTACCTCAAAATAGCCTTCTCTAATACTAAAAAGTACTAAAACAAAACAAATTTTTTTTAAACCTTACTAAAAAAATTGATTACTCCCTCTAAGTTATCCTTAAAAACCTTGATTTCCTTAGGATCAAACCCAGTTAAATATTCATCCATCTTTTTAGCATAAAAAGCAATACGCTGCTCCATCTCTTCTTTACCTTGGGGGCTTAAGTAAAGTAAATTGCGGCGGCGGTCCTTAGGATCGTTTGAACGAATAACCAGCTCTTTTTCTTCCAAAACATCAATTAATGTTGTTAAACTTCCTTTCTCGATGTCTAACCGCTTGCCAATCTCGGTTAATGTTATGGGGCTCTCATGATAGAGAATATTAATTATTTTCATATGGTTTTTCTTCAAATCCGGCCACGGATTCATTTCGCTGCGAAATCGGAGTAGAAATTTTTCATGAAACAACCCCATAAAAGTAACGAGCTGCCGATGAATTTGTTTCGCATCATCGAAATCCACATTGTCCACTCCAATCTATCCTAAGAAATTGAAATAGTAAGATAACTAATAGTTAGAAAACTAACTGTTTGAATGCCTTATCTAGTATAGTTAATCAATACATAATTAGCAAGACCTATTTTTTTACAGTTTTTATTTTTTTCGATCTTACTGTTTTGTATTTTTGCCCGCTTGTATTCTTCACATGCTTGGCCATGTTGAATATGTTATATTAACCAATCTCATTAATTTAATATAGAGGAGAATCAATATGTCTAGTTTAAGTTTGGCTGCTTCACCGCTTACCGGTATACTCAAAATTACCATCGCCATAATTAAGTTCCTTTTTAAGGTTTTTTGGCAAAATAGTAAATCATCATAATACCCTAAAAAAGCTATAGAGGCCATCACTATAATGGAACCTATAGCTTTATATTAGTATCAGAATATTCCCACTACCATATCCTGTCAAGGATGAATCAAAATAAATAAGGCTGGGTATTTACTTATAACCATTACCCAGCCTCTTCTATTAACTATTTTTTAGCTCACGCCGATTTTGCAGAACTTTAAATCTTTTTTAACCTAGCAATTTGAACTTTTTACTATAAGAACTTTTAACTATTAATAAGATGACCAGCCACCATCTACGCAACCTTAGCACCTTCCTTAGCGTAGCAGATAATCTCGGGCAATAATCAACAATTGTTTATTGATTCCTAATATATTCTACATCCCAGCCAACGTCTGGGTCCTGGGTCAAAATATATAAACACCCATAACTCTGTTCTAAGTCAAAAATGTTCTCTAGAGGTCGTGCGAGAACATGGCTTAAAATCACTCTATTGACCCCGGCATGCCCGACAATAAGGATGTTTTGGTCATCCGACTGGACAATACTCTCAAAGACAGGGATAATCCTTCGGTAACAGTCGAGGAAACTTTCCCCACCGGGAGGCCGATAATTCACGATATCTTCTCCCCTGTGCCGATACTCGGTGGGAAACCGCTCCCGAATTTCGCTGAATAACTTTCCTTCCCATTCTCCCATAGCGATCTCGTGCAAAGTTGGCAAAGAGGTTATGGCCAATGCCCCGGCGCGGGCTGCGGCAATAATAGCGGTTGTCTCCAGTGACCTAGTTAATTTACTGCAATAAATCCTGTCCAATGACACCTGCGCTAAATGCTCTTTTAAAGCAACAGCCTGTCGCTTGCCCTCTGCACTTAAAGGAAGGTCTTGAATGCCAATATATCTTTTATCGCTGCCTAGTCCTATATCCCCGTGCCGCACAAGATAAATCTTCTTCATACTGAAATCTTCTGTGGCTGGTTATTATTAATTATGTCATCAGCCTGTTCCGTTTGGGTTAGATTATTCACCCCAGAGGCTAACCCCTCTTTTTGAACTTTAATTATTTCGCCCAAAATACAAACTGCGATTTCCTCCGGCGTCTCCGCACCTATCTTCAACCCAATGGGAGAATACAATTTCTCTAGTTTCTCAGCCGGAATACCCTCTTCCAGTAATTCAGCCAACATAGCTTTCACCCGGCGGCGACTGCCAATCATCCCGATATATCCCGTAGGTTGATGAATCACTTTTTTCAAGCGGACTTTATCATGTCGATGTCCTCTCGTTACGATTACTACGTAAGTCTGGGAATCGATTTGTATATCGTCTAAGGCTTTTTCGAAACTGCGAAATACATGCACAAACTGTTTTCACGCAGCGAATGCTAAAACTTTTACCCCAACAAAAGCAAAAAGACCATCGATTATGATGATCTTTTTGCACTACCTGGCAACGACTTACTTTCCCAGGTAGGTGGCGCGTTCAGTATTATTTTCCCACAGCGCGCTCACCGCGTAACAGTCCACCGGACTGTTACGTCTGCGGTCCAAGTATCATCAGCCCTGGAACGAAAGGCGAATGAGCCTTTCGCCACACTGCGTCTCGTAACGAACACTCCAGCAGTGTGGATCCTTAACTTCCGTGTTCGAGATACGAAATGCGGATGAGCATTTCGCCACACTGCGTCCCGAGACGAATACTCCTGCAGTGTGGATCGAACGGGTGGAACCGACCCCAGAGCATCATGCAGTACGTTATCTCGTTTTCATGTAGTTACACGCAAAAAGACCATCATGCGATGGTCTTTTGCACTACCTGGCAACGACTTACTTTCCCAGGACCCTGCGGTCCAAGTA